>JAXDPR010000162.1:0-5213 GCA_034668265.1 Sphingomonadales bacterium | reverse complement strand
TCCGTTCCCGACCGCTTTCGCCCCATCTCTCGATCTGGCGATGGGGCCCCCACATGGCGGTCTCGATCCTCCACCGCGCGACGGGCGTCGCTTTGTCGTTCGCCGGCCTCGGCATCCTTGCCTGGTGGTTGTTCGCGATTGCCGGCGGGCCTGATGCCTATGGCAAATTCGAAGCTGCCGTGAACTATCGATTTTACGGCATCCCGCTCATGCTGATCGTGTTGGTCGGCCTCTCCTGGAGCTTCTTTCAGCACTTGTTGTCGGGCATCCGCCACCTGGTCATGGACAGCGGCGCGGCGTTCGAGCTCGGCGTCAACAAGGCGTTCGCGATCCTGACGGTCGTCGGCTCCGTCGTGCTGACCGCGGCCGTGTGGGTCATCCTGTTGGGAGTGGCGAAATGAGCCTCGGCGACAGCGCCACGCCGCTCGGGCGTGTCCGCGGGCTCGGATCGGCGCATCACGGCGGCGAGCATTGGCTGACCGAGCGAGTCACCAGCATCGCGCTGCTGCTCCTCGGCAGCTGGTTCATCGCTTCGCTGCTGCTGCTTCCCAAGCTCGACCAGCGGACGCTGATCGAATGGCTCCACGCCCCGAGCGGTGCGATCCCGATGGCGCTTTTCGTCATCGTCGGCTTCCGCCACGCTCTCGACGGCGTGAAGGTCGTCATCGACGATTATGTGCACGAGCCCGGCAACAATTTCGCTTTGAATTTGGTGATGCTGTTCCTCGCCATCGGTGGCGGCGCAATCGCGCTTTTCGCCTTGGCCCGCATTGCATTCGGAGCCCTTGGGTGAGCGCCTACCAGATCGTCGACCATACTTACGACGTCGTGGTGGTAGGCGCTGGCGGCGCTGGACTTCGGGCGACGATGGGAGCCGCGGAAGCTGGCTTGAAAACCGCGTGCGTCACCAAAGTCTTCCCGACGCGAAGCCACACCGTCGCCGCGCAGGGCGGGATCGCCGCGAGCCTCGGCAACATGGGCCCCGACCATTGGCAGTGGCACATGTACGACACGGTCAAAGGCTCGGACTGGCTCGGTGACCAGGACGCGATCGAATATCTCTGCCGCGAGGCACCGGCCGCGGTGATCGAGCTCGAGCATATGGGCCTGCCGTTCAGCCGCACCGCGGAGGGCAAGATCTACCAGCGGGCGTTCGGCGGAATGACCCAGAACATGGGGGAAGGCCCGCCCGCGCAGCGCACTTGCGCCGCTGCCGACCGCACCGGCCATGCGATGCTCCACACGCTCTATTCGCAGAGCCTGAAGCATGACGCCGACTTCTTCATCGAATATTTCGCGATCGACCTGATCATGCAGGACGGCGCCTGCCGCGGCGTCGTCGCTCTGTGCCTCGACGACGGGTCGATCCACCGCTTTCGCAGCCAGGCCGTCGTGCTCGCCACCGGCGGTTACGGGAAGGTCTATTTCACAGCGACCTCGGCCCACACCTGCACCGGCGACGGCAATGCGATGGTGCTCCGTGCCGGCCTGCCGCTGCAGGACATGGAGTTCGTCCAGTTCCACCCGACCGGCATCTACGGCGCCGGCGTGCTGATCACAGAAGGCGCGCGCGGCGAGGGCGGCTACCTCACCAACGCCAACGGCGAGCGGTTCATGGAGCGCTACGCGCCCAGCGCCAAGGATCTCGCCAGCCGCGACGTCGTGTCACGATCGATGGCGATGGAGATCCGCGAAGGCCGGGGCGTCGGCGAGCAGAAAGACCATATCTTCCTTCACCTCGACCATATCGACCCGAATATTCTGCACGAGCGGCTGCCGGGAATCACCGAGACCGCCAAGACCTTTTCCGGCGTGGATCTAACGCGCCAGCCGATCCCCGTTGCGCCGACGGTCCACTATACGATGGGCGGGATTCCGACCAACTATCATGGCGAGGTCGTCACGCTGAGGGACGGCAATCCCGACGCGGTCGTCCCCGGCCTTTTCGCAATCGGCGAAGCGGCCTGCGTCAGCGTCCATGGCGCCAACCGCCTCGGCTCCAACAGCCTGATCGATCTGGTCGTGTTCGGCCGGGCCGCGGGCTTGCGGCTCGCCGAAGTGGTCAAGCCGGGCTTGATCCAGGAGGAGCTGGCAAAGGATTCGGCGGACCTCGCGCTCGGCCGGCTCGACAAGTTCCGCCATGCGGAAGGCGGCAACCCGACCGCCGAGATCCGGCTCGACATGCAGCGCGTGATGCAAGCCGATTGCGCGGTGTTCCGGACCGACCGCACGCTGGCCGAGGGCGTCGGCAAGATCGACAAGGTCAATGCGCGGATGGCCGACGTGCACGTCACCGACCGCAGCCTGATCTGGAACAGCGACCTCATCGAGACGCTCGAGCTCGACAACCTGCTCTCACAAGCGGTCGTCACCATGCACTGCGCCGCCAACCGCAAGGAAAGCCGCGGCGCGCACATGCAGGAAGATTATCCCAAGCGCGACGACAAGAACTGGATGAAGCACACGGTCGCATGGTTCGACGGCTGGGGCGGCAAGACCCCGGCGGGCGGCGTCAGGATCGACTACCGCCCGGTGCACGAGTTCACGCTCACCGACGACATTGCCTACATCAAGCCCAAGGCGCGGGTTTACTAAAAGCAGCCATTCTGCGGCGTCGCAAAAAGAAGGCGCCCGTCCCGCGGGGGACGAGCGCCTCATGAAGTTGCAGTTTCGAGCGATCAGAAGTCGTAGCTGATGCCCATCTTGATCTGCCAGACCGACGTAGTGATGTTGACGCCATTGGCAGTGTTGTAAGGCACTAGGCCAGTCGTTGCGTTCGGAATGATCGGGGTCGCATTCGAGATGATGTAGCGGCCCTGCGCATCAACTCCGCTGATGCCCGCAACTTCTTGGAACCCGCCGAAGTCGCGACGGTGCTGGACGTTCCAGTTGCTGTTGAGCATGTTCAGGAAGTTGTTGAACATCACGTAGGCAGTAAGTTTGTCCTTCATGCCCAGCGGGTGTCCAAGCAGACTAGCCGGCCCCGGCAGCTCTTGCGAGAAGCGGAGGTCGAGGTCGTTGTACCAGTCGTTGGAGCAAGTGTTCCGGTCGATCGTGCGCCCGATGTACTTCTTGGCACACGACAAGGAGTTCGCGAAGTTGACCAGGCTACCGACCGCCGTCATGTTCGACGTCGGCGAGATGTTCGGGTCGTTCGGCCCCGTCGGCAGGTAGACGAGGCTGCCGTTGGTGCTGCTGCTCTGGTTGGGGTTGAGCACGCCGGAGCTGGCGAAGGTCAGGCTGTACGGACGCCCCGAACGGCCGACAAAGGTCCAGCCCATCGATGTCGCGAGATCGCCGAAGAACTTCTCCCTCAGGTTGCCCGAGAAGGTGATGTTGTGGCGGCTCTCGTAGAACGCCGTTGACGGTGCCGGATCCTGGCGGTCGGAGACGGCGGTCTTGTTGTAGTTCGACCCCGCCGTCGAGTTGTACATGTTCCGGCGGTCGTGGGCGTTGGTGTAGGCGTAGCCGAGCGTGAAGTAGCTCGAGCCTCCTGACGTGAAGATGCCGCGGTCGAAGTTCTTCTGCAGGATGAACGACGCAACGTGTGTGCGATAATCACCCGCATTCGTCAGCACATATTCGCCGCGCGTACCGGACGTGCTGAAAGTCGCCGCCGTATAGCAGGCCGCAGTCAGACCGGTGTAGGTTGGGGTCGGATCCATGCTGACCAGCTTTGCCGCACATCCGGCGCGAAGCGGATCGATCGTCGCATAGATCGGCCGTCCATCCAGCGTGTACCCGGGAGTTCCGGTTGCGGTCGCCGTGCGGATGTCGATCGCCGTCGATAGGTCGACGATGTTGAACGGATTCTTGTATTGGCTGTAGATGTAATCGAGGTTGATGTGCCAGCCGCGGGCGAACGGGCCAGAGCCGAACTCGAGGTCCGCCTGATATCCCAGGTTGGCGCGCCACACGGTCGGCATTGTGATGTTCGGATCGATGGCCTGCGTGAAACCCGTGCCGGCAGCTGCGGCGGCCTTGGCCGCATTCAGCACGCAGGCCGGGAGGCCCGTGAAAGTGCCGCCGCTTAGCACCGAGATTTGCCCGGCTGGGCAGGTCGACCCGTTTCCGGCACCGCTCGCTCCCTGCGCGAACGCCATGCCGTTGTTCTGGAAAACGTTGCCGTACCAGACAATCGGATCGCCGCCCGAGAAGACGCCGACGCCGCCCTGGAAGCGGCTGCGGCGGATGATACCGCCTTCGGGCAGCTTGTAGGTGAAGCCGACGCGCGGCAGGACCAGCGCGTTGAGTGCGTCGAACCCGGTGTCGTTGCTGAACCCATATCGCCGGGCGAAGATCGGATTGGCCTTCGGATGGCCACCGCGAACCCAGTCAAGCCGGGCCCCACCGACCACCTTCAAGGCGTCGTTGACGGTCCAGTCGTCCTGCACATAGTAGGAGTAGATCGTCCGGCTGAACGACGCCGCAGCGTCGTTGATGTTGCCGCTTGCCGTGGCGTTGATGAGGGCGCCTACCGACGTGCCTCCGGTGATGAACGTTCCGGTGGGATTCCCCGTCGAGCTTCCCGGCGACAACAGGCCATTCTGCAGGTCGGTGATGTTCTTGAACTGGAGGTTGCCGGTTGCGGACTGCACGAACAGGTTGAAGAGGTTCGCGTGGTTAGCCTCGAAACCGACCTTCAGTTTGTGGTCGCCGGCGTCATAATTGACGACCGCCTTATACTGGTCGAGCTTCGTCTTGAGGTCGTTGGCAGTGCGCGAGAAACCCGGTCCGGCGATGACCGATCCATCTGCCGTGCCGGGGTTGTCGACGCCAACCACGAAGCGATAGATCGGGTTGCTGGATTGCGCTTCGCCGCCGCCGATCGGATCCTGGACGTCGATAATGTTCGAGCGAGCATAGCTAAGCTCCGTCGAGACCCGGTCGGTCCAGTTCGAGTACAAGCGAGCTGAATAATATTTCGAATTGGTGCCGCTGTTCAGGTAGTTGTTTAGACCCGTGACGACCGAGTTGCTAAAATTGAAGTCGTCCGTCTTGACGGTGCTTTCCTTGAGCCGCTGGTAGGTCAGCTCGAGGCGCTGACCGTCGATCGGCTGAATGTCCACGCGACCGAAAAAGCGTTCGTTAGTGTAGGGCCGGTTATGCACCAGCGGGCCGGTGTCGATGTGGTAGACGTTCTTGAGGACCTGGGAGATCGCGTCGAACTGCGCCTGGCTGACGTTTGCGATCTGGTTTGCGAAGCCGGCGCC
>JAXDPR010000161.1:0-2733 GCA_034668265.1 Sphingomonadales bacterium | reverse complement strand
CGTCGTCGATGACCAGGATCGACAGCGGCGCCGGGGCCGGGGGGGAGGCCGCGGGCTCGTCGGTCCCAGGTGCCGCTTCAAGGACGGCTTTGTCGGCCTTGCGGAACAGGAGCTTGACCGCTGTGCCCTTGCCCGGCGCGCTTTCAATCCGCGCGGTTCCGCCCGACTGGCGCGCCATACCGTAGACCATCGACAGGCCGAGCCCGGTGCCCTTGCCGACCTCCTTGGTGGTGAAGAAGGGCTCGAACGCGCGCTCGAGCACGTGCGGGGCCATTCCCGCGCCGGTGTCGGCGATGGTGAGCTCGATATAGTCGCCGGGCTCGAGGTCGAGCTCTCCGCTGACCCGCAGCGGGCGGGTGGAGAAGGTCAGGACGCCGCCGTTGGGCATGGCATCGCGGGCGTTGATCGCGAGGTTGAGCACGGCAACCTCGAGCTGGGTCGGGTCGGCCATCACCGGCATCATCACTTCGTCCAGGGCGAATTGCTTGTTGATCCCGGGACCGAGCACGTTGCGCAGCAGCGGCCGCATGTTCTGGATCAGCGGAGCGACATAGGTCGGTTGCACCTCGAGCCGCTGGACCCGACTGAAGGCGAGGAGCTGTCCCGTCAGCCTCGCGCCACGTTCGGCGGCAGCAAGCGCATTTTCCGCATACCGCTTAAGCTTGGGATCCGTTGCCCGCTTGGAAATAATATCCAGTCCGCCCACCACCACGGTCAGCAAATTGTTGAAGTCGTGCGCGATGCCGCCCGTCAGCTGCCCCAGCGCCTCCATCTTCTGGCTCTGCCGAAGCTGCTCCTGGGCGGCCTTCAAGTCGGTGATGTCGCGCGCCTCGAACAGCAGATAGATGATCGTCCCGTCGGGAGCGCGGATCGGCTGCACCGAGACGTCGAGGTAAGCGGTCGGAACCCCCTCGCGCTCCATCTTGACCTCGGCCGTGAAGACCTTGCCCCGGGCCGCGGTGGCGATGCCCTTCTTCATCGTCGGGGCGTGCTGCGGGTAGGCGCGCATCGTCGGCGAATTCCAGATCTTCTGTCCGATCGCTTCGGACGGGTCGGCGTGACGCCAAAGCTCCCGCCGGTTGTTGACCGCGAGGATGGTGCCGTCGGGTTTGAGGAGCACCATCACCTCGAGCGCCGCCTCGAACACCGCGCGGAACTGCGCCTCCGACGCCGCGAGCTGGCGGGTGCGATCCTCGACCAGCCGCCGAAGCTCGAGCTCCGCCTCCTTGGCAAGCGTGATGTCGCCGCCCACCCCGATGAACCCGATCAGCTCCCGGTCCGGCCCGAAGCGCGGCTGCGACACGGTGCGCAGCCAGCGATACTCGCCGTCATGGCGCAAGTAGCGGCCCTCGAGCGTGAAGCGCTCCAGGCTGGCCTCGCCCGCGATGCTCTCGGCGACGATGCGCTCGACGTCGTCGGGATGGATGCGGGTGCGCCAGTCGAGCTGCTGCGCCGCCTCGCGGTTCAAGCCGGTGAATTCCATGTAGGCGTCGTTTACGAAGTCGCGCACCCGGTCGAGCCTCGTCACCCACATCAGCGCGGGAGCGTTGTTGGCGATGCGCCGGAAGCGCTCCTCGCTTTCGCGCAGCGAGCGCTCGGCGACGCGCTGCTCGGTGATGTCGTTGAGCAGGCAGACGATGCCGTGGACCTGTCCTCCGGCCCCGGTCCAGGGGACGTAGCTGGTCTGGACCGCGACCTTGCCGCGGGTCGGGTGATCGTAATCGATGACGAAGAATTGCGTCTCGCCGGCGAGCGCGGCCGCGATCATCGGCTTGCGAAACTCGAAGGCGTCCTCGCCCAGCACCTCGGCCAGCCGCTTGCCGAGCAGGGCCGAGCGCGGCTTCTCGAACCAGTCGGCATAGGGCTTGTTGACGAAGCGGTAGCGGGTGTCGCGGTCGAGCGTGCAGACCATCACCGGCAGCATGTCGGCGACCATCAACACGTTGGAAAAGTCGAACGCCCCGGCGGCGGCGGCCGGGATCACCGGGTCTGTCCCCGGCGCGTCGGTGATCGCATCTGGCGCGACCTTGCTGCCTTTGTCCGCCATCAGGTCATGATCCGGCTTAAATCCTGAAGAGTCGAGCGCCATGCCCCGCGGCCGCCGGGGTTGATTTACGTCCGTAACGAAAAGGGGTTCCGCCGGGAGGTGCGTGGGCAGGGTCCTGGCCTTTTCGCGGGCGAAGTTACACGACCGACGACCAAGAGGAATACGTCAACCGTTTCAGCTCTGCAATTTGCGCTCCGGTTAGCCCTCTTCGCCCATCCTCAGCGCCGCGATAAACGCCCCCTGCATGAAGAAGTGAAGGTCCGCCACGCGGAATGAATCCGACGTGACGTCGATCACCTCTCCCCCGGATCACGCCCGGGGTCGGGTGTCGGCCGGAATGCGCCGTCTCTACGCGCTGCTCCGGCGACGCTGCGCGTCGGCGTCGCTGCGCTCGGCGGCTTTTCGCTACTTCCTCTTCTTCCTCGCCGCATAACGCGCATCGCGCGCGGCCTTGCGCTCAGCCTCGGTGGGCGGAGGGGCGGCAAATGCCTTGGCCGCGGCTTCCGCCGCGCTCGCTTCCGCGGTGGCGTTCCTGTCTGCCTTCTTCGCGGCCGCCTTTTCCGCTTTGGCGGCGTCGCGCTCCTGCGCGGCGGCCTTGCGCTCGGCGGCGAGCTTCTCGTCGAGCGGGGGGCGGGCGCGATATTGCTCCAGCGCCTTTCGCTTCGCGTCGGCGGCCTGGCCGGCGC
>JAXDPR010000160.1:0-4900 GCA_034668265.1 Sphingomonadales bacterium | reverse complement strand
CGCCGTCTTCGTAACCGCGTCGCTTCTTGGCCTCGCCGCTTGCAACAAGGGTCCGGAAGTCGACCTCCACAATGCCAGCGCCAACCAGGTGACGCAGGCGGTCAACCAGTCGGGGATGATGAGCGGCGACTCGATGGTCGAGCCGGGGCTGTGGCAGTCTAGGGTCACCGTCCAGGAGATGAGCATCCCCGGGATCCCGGCCCAATATGCCGAAAGAATGAAGTCAGAGATGGCCGACAGACGCAATCAGTCGAGCAAGCATTGCATAACTCCCGCCGACGTGAAGAAGCCGAAGGAGGACTTTTTCGGCGCCGACAAGTCCTGCCGCTACGACCATTTCACGATGGGCGGCGGCAAGATCGACATCCAGATGGCGTGCAAGCAGGAAAACCTGACCCAGACCACCAGCATGTCGGGCAGTTACACGCCGACCACCTATTCGCTCGACGTGTCGAACAAGGGCACCGGGCCGCAACAGGGCATGACGATGAAAATGCATGTCGACGCGCAGCGCATCGGCGCGTGCACCGGCAAGGAGGGTTGACGCGTTAGCGGCGCATGACTCGTCCGGTTGTTGTTTTGTTGAACCGCGGCGGCGGCGCGGTCGCCGCCGATCCCAGGATCCGGGGAAAGGTCGCAAGGGCGCTCAAGCGGGCGGGGGTCGACGCCGAGGTCGAGCTCGTCGCGGGCGGCGACTGTGCGGTACGCTGCCGGGCGATCGCCGAGCGTGGCGATGAGTTGCTGATCGTCGGCGGGGGCGATGGAACGGTTAGCGCAGCCGCCTCGGCGCTGGTCGCGACAAAGACGGTGCTCGGAATCCTCCCGCTCGGAACGCTCAACCATTTTGCCCGCGACCTTGGCATCCCGACTAAGCTTGCCGACGCGGCGAAGCTGATTGCGAAGCGGCCCGAGCGGCGGGTCGACGTCGCACAGATGAACGACCGCATCTTCATCAACAACAGCGCAATCGGCCTTTATCCCCTGCTGGTGGTCGACCGGGATTCGCAGCGCAAGCGGCTGGGCCGCCCCAAGGCGGCGGCAATGATCATCGCTTCGATCCGCACATTGGCCCGCTTCGGTCACCAGCGCCTGACCCTCACTGTCAACGACCGCAAGGCGCAGGTCGACACGCCGTTGCTGTTCGTCGGCAACAATGATTATCGCACCGACCTGCCTGCCGCCGGCCAGCGCGACAGCCTGGAGGAAGGACGGCTGTGCGTGCTCGTGATGCGCAAGAAAACGAGGGCCGGGTTCATTGCGGCAAGCGTTCGCGCGCTTTTCAACCGAAGCCGCGCCGACGACATCGTGCGGATCGGTGATGCCCAGCGGCTGCGCGTATCGAGCCGCAAGCGCCGGCTCGCGGTCTCGCTCGACGGCGAAGTGGTTCGCGTCGAGCCGCCGCTCGACTACAAGATTCGCCGCAAGGTGCTGCGCGTGATCGCTCCGTAACAGCAACGAAATGGAACCTGCTTTGGTCCTTCAGGGTTCGGACAACGGATACTAAGGGGGTTGGACGTGGCAACCCATGCCTATGCAGGATTGTCGGACCGGATGAGGGCACGAGGCCTGCGCGTCGCGGGCCTGGTTATCATCCTGCTTGGGCTCGGCGCGGCGCTGCTGCCTGCAGGCAAGACGATTCCGTCGGACATGATCGGCGGGCTGCTGATCGCCGCCGGGCTAATTGAGACGGTGGCCGGTTCGCTCCGCCGGGAAGTGCGCAGCTACGCCATGGCCGCGGGTATTGTCACAGCGCTTGCCGGCCTGTTGTTCATCCTCAATCCCGAGACTCACTTCTTCCCGACCGTGTGGCCAATCGTCGGCTGGCTCGTCGTGCGCAGCGTGATCCTGGCCGCAGAAGCGGTCGAAACACGCGGCTCGGTGCGGGCCTGGACGGCGTTCTCGGCCGGGATGGATTTCCTGCTCGCCGTGCTGCTGATCACCGGCCTGTCGGTCTCGACGATCGTCGTCAGCGTGTTCGGCCCGACGCGCGAGCTGGTCGCGGCCTTCGCCTGGGTCCTTGCGGCGAGTTTCGTCGTCAACGGGCTTATGCTGCTCGAGGTCGCCAGTTGCGAACGCGAGGCAGCGTCCTAGAAGCGGCGCATGTTCGAAAGCTCGCCGGACCTGTCGGTCAATACGGTCGCCGAGATCGTGCGGCTTGCGCTGGCGCCGGTGTTCCTGCTGAGCGGCATCGGCGCGTTCCTCAACGTCCTCGCGTCGCGCCTGTCCCGCATCGTCGACCGGTCTCGCGAGATCGAGCCGATGCTGCTCGCCAGCCGCGGCAAAGAGCACGACCGCTGGATCGCTGACCTCAAAATAGTCGATCGGCGGATGCTGCTGATCAACTGGGCGACGGGCCTCGCCGTCACCTCGGCGATCCTGACTTGTCTCGTGGTTGTCCTCCTGTTTGCCGCCAACTTGACCCGCACCCGGCTCGGCACCGAGATCGCGTGGCTGTTCATCGCCTCGATGCTCGCGATCGGAGCCGGCTTCGCGTTCTTTCTCGTCGAAACCACGGTCGCCGCGCGGGCGGTGCGGGTCCGGTCCGAGCTCCTTCAACACACGGTGGACGAGGGCGACTAGGCCTCTTATCGGCAGGCGGTGCCTGTCACCACCGTAGCCATGCTCACCGCAGGCGGCCTCGCGCCCTGCCTTTCCTCCGCCGTCGGCGGCCTCATCGAGCGCTATACCGAGGTTGCGCCCGGTATCCGGATCATCGCCTACCGCAACGGCTACGCCGGCCTGCTCACCGGCGATTCCGTTGAGGTAACTGAGGCAGTGCGGGCGGCCGCGCACCGGCTGCACGCGTTCGGGGGCAGCCCGATCGGCAACAGCCGGGTCAAGCTCACCAACGTCGATGATTGCGTGAAGCGGGGCCTCGTCCAGCCTGGACAAGACCCGCTGCACGTGGCTGCCGAGCAGCTGAGCCGCGACGGCGTCGACGTCCTCCACACGATTGGGGGCGACGACACCAACGGCACCGCCGCCGACCTCGCCGCCTACCTCCGCAGCAACGATTACGAGCTCACGGTAGTCGGGCTCCCCAAGACCATCGACAATGACGTGGTGCCGATCCGGCAGTCGCTCGGCGCGTGGACCGCCGCCGAGCAGGGCGCCCTTTATGCCCGCAACATCATCGCCGAGCATTCGTCGAACCCGCGCATGCTGGTCGTGCACGAGGTCATGGGCCGCGGCAGCGGATGGCTGACAGCGGCGACCGCCCTGGCGCACCATCAATGGGTCCAGCAAGCGAAATTCGCCGAGTGGCTGGAGAATAGCGCTGCCCGCTGGGACGTCCACGCCGTGTTTATCCCGGAGCGCCCGTTCGACATCGCTGAGGAGGCCAAGCGGCTACGGTCGATCATGGACGTCGAGGACGGCGTCAACCTATTCATCTCTGAGGGCGCCGGAGTCAGCGAGATCGTGGCTGCGATGGAAGCGGCGGGCGAGGAGGTGCCACGCGACCCGTTCGGCCACGTCCAGCTCGACAAGATCAACCCGGGCCAGTGGTTCGCCAAGCAGTTCGCCGCCGAGCTCGGCGCCGACAAGGTGCTCGTCCAGAAGAGCGGCTACTTCTCGCGCTCGGCCGCCGCCAATGCCGCCGACCTAGCACTGATCCGGGACTGCACAAGGTATGCGGTGGACGCTGCATTGCGGGGCGAATCCGGAGTAGTGGGCCAGGACGAGGAGCGCGGTGACGAGCTTCGGGCGATCGAGTTTGAGCGGATCGCGGGGGGCAAGGCATTCGACGCGTCGGTGCCTTGGTTCACCGACCTGCTTCGCGATCTGGGCCAGGCCTGACCGGCACGATCCGCCGGGTGTCCACAGATTATCGCGGCCTCAGGCAACGCGGACTCTAGACCGCCGACTGCAGCCCACTACATCTGGGTCATGGGGGCGGCGCTCAACATCGACAGGTCCGTGACCGGCCAGCCCTGGCGCTGGCGGCGGCCGCCGGATGACGGTCTCGGCATGGACGCCTTGGTCGACGAGCTGCTACTCGGCCGCGGCGTTCAACGCGAGGACTTGGCGCGCCATCGCGATCCGAAGATCCGCGACTTCCTGCCCGACCCCAGCGTCTTCAAGGACATGGACAAGGGGGCGAAGCGGCTGGCCGACGCGGTCCAGGGCGGCGAAACCATCGCCATCTTCGGTGACTATGATGTCGACGGCGCGACCAGCGCGGCTTTGTTGGTGCTGCTGCTTCGGCGGCTCGGAGCGGAGCCGATCGTCTATATCCCTGACCGGCTGATGGAGGGCTATGGCCCCTCGGGTAAGGCGCTGGTCGAGTTGAAGGTCCGTGGCGCAAGCGTTGCGGTCTGCGTCGATTGCGGGGCGCAGGCGTTCGATGCGCTCGAGGAAGCGCGCGCGGCCGGGCTCGACGTCATCGTCGTCGACCATCACCAATGCGCTAGCCTGCTCCCGGTCGCTCATACGCTGATCAATCCCAACCGGCTCGACGAGAGCGAGGAGGGCGCCGCGCACGGCCATCTCGCGGCGGTCGGCATGGCCTTCCTGCTCGGCGTCGCGCTGCTGCGCGAGCTGAGATCGCGGGGGGCGTTCGAGGCGCTCGCCGAGCCGAAGATCATCGATCTCATCGACCTCGTTGCGCTCGGTACCGTCGCCGACGTCGCGCGCCTGAAGAGCCTCAACCGCGCGTTCGTCGCGCAAGGTCTCAAGGTCATGGCTGCGGGGCAGAATATCGGCCTCGGCGCGCTCGCCGAGGCGGCCCGGCTCGTGAAGAGCCCGAGCTGCCGCGACCTCGGCTTCGCGCTCGGCCCGCGGATCAATGCTGGCGGGCGAGTCGGCAAGTCCGACCTTGGAGTTCGCTTGCTCACCTCGACCGACCCCGAGGAAGCCCGTTCGATCGCCGCCGAGCTCGACCGGCTGAACGAGGAGCGCC
>JAXDPR010000159.1:0-4175 GCA_034668265.1 Sphingomonadales bacterium | reverse complement strand
GCCTCGAGGCCCTTGATCGCGGCCACCAGCTCCATGCGGTTATTGGTGGTCAGCGGCTCGCCGCCTGACAGCTCGCGCTCCTTTTCGCCCATCCTGAGCAGCACGGCCCAGCCGCCGGGGCCGGGATTGCCGCGGCAGGCGCCGTCGGTGAACAGCTCGACTTCAGGCAGCCTGGTCAGGGAGCAGCTCGCGCGGCAGCTTGAAGATCATGCGCTCGGGGGTGTGATCGGCGACTTCCTCGGTCACGTCGAATCGGGATCGGAGGGCGTCGATGACCTCGCGGACCAGCACCTCGGGAGCCGACGCGCCAGCGGTTAAGCCCACGGTAGTCGGCTTGCCAAGCCAGTCCCAGTCGATGTTCGCGGCGCGCTCGATCAGCCGTGCCGGCACGCCCATCCGCTCGGCAACTTCGGCGAGGCGAAGCGAATTGCTGCTGTTGGGTGCGCCGATGACGAGCAGGCGATCGCACTCGCCGGCAATCGCCTTGACCGCCGCCTGGCGGTTCGACGTCGCGTAGCAAATGTCCTCGCTGCGGGGCGCACGGATGGCGGGGAAGCGGGCCTTCAAGGCCTCGACGATCTGCGCGGTGTCGTCGACCGACAGGGTTGTCTGTGTCAGGAAGGCGAGCGTAGCGCCGTCCGGCACGCTCACAGTTTCCGCATTCTGGACCGTCTCGATCAACGTGATCGATCCTGGTGGCACCTGCCCAAAGGTGCCGATGACCTCGGGGTGGCCGGCATGGCCAATGAACAGGATGTGCCGCCCTTCTTCGATCAGGCGCTGCGCTTGGCGATGGACCTTTGAGACGAGCGGGCAGGTCGCGTCGACATAGCGGAGCCCGCGCGTCGCAGCGGCGGCGGGTACTGACTTGGGGACGCCGTGCGCCGAGAACACCACGGGCCGGTCGTCGGGAACCTCGTCGAGCTCATCGACGAACACCGCGCCGAGGCCGCGCAGGCGATCGACCACGAAGCGGTTGTGGACGATCTCGTGACGGACATAGACGGGCGCGCCGAACCGCTCGATCGCCAGCTCGACGATCTGGATCGCGCGGTCGACGCCGGCACAAAAGCCGCGCGGAGCCGCGATGAGCACGCGCAAAGGGGGAAGTTCAGGCACGGTGCAGGCCATGTAAGGCATCGCTTGCAGCCATAGAAGGGGCTTCCTATGACGCAGCCTGCTGATGACGCTTGAGTTAAGGACCCGCACCCAGTGAAGCTTCGCACCACCGCTTTCCTCGCTTTGACGCTGCTTGCCGGCTGCCGCCACGCCGGCGACGTGACGTCGGATGACGGCGGCGGGATCTACGCGGTCCGCAGCGCTTGCCCGATCGCCGGCATTCCAACCGGGACGGGGGACATCACCTTGTTCAATCCGCAGGGAAGCACCGACTCCGCGGCCATCGACGTCACGGCAGCGATCACTCAGCTTCGTGCTTTCTGCCAGGACTCGGGCAACGATGTCGTCTCCACGGTTACCTTCAGCGTCACTGGCCTGCGCCGCGACGCCGGGCCGGCGCGACAGGTGACCCTGCCTTATTTCGACGTCGCGCTGCGCGGGGGTTCGAACGTTGCCGCCAAGCAGATCGGCTATGTGGCGCTCAACTTCCCGGCCGGCAGCCAGCACGCGACGGGCAGCGCCCGCGCCAGCGTGCGCGTCAACCGCGGCGCGGCGAGCTTGCCGGCCAATGTCCGGGCGATCTTGACCCGCCCCCGCAAGGCCGGCGAAGCCGAGGCCGCGATCGATCCGCTGGCCGAGCCCGGTGTTCGCGCGGCGGTCGCCAACGCGACGTTCGAGCATTTGGTCGGCTTCCAGCTCACCCAGGACCAGCTGAAGTATAACGCAACCCGTTAGGACCTCACCGAAACTCGCGTTGACTTGAGGCCGAGGCACGGCCAAGGCGTGCCGCGTCGCCGGAAGCGCAAGTTTCCGGATTGGCCGCGCGGGAGAGTTCCCCCCTATCCTTCGGGCAAGGGTGGACGCCGAAGGAGCAACCGCCCCCGGAATCTCTCAGGCACAAAGGACCGCGCGCGCCTGACAGTCTGGAAAGTGTCCCGGCCGAATCCGGGGCCGCCGAAGGGGCAAAGCTCTCAGGCGCTAAAGACAGACGGGGGCGGCTGGCGCGGCTCATAGGCGAGCCTTGTCCGTCGCACCCTTTGCCGGAGCGCTTGGAAATGAGCAGCGAAGTCCACGATAGCCTCGACAAGCTTCCGCTCGATGCCTGGCACCGCGAGCGCGGCGCCCGGATGGTGCCGTTCGCCGGCTACGAAATGCCCGTGCAATATGAAGGCATCATCGCCGAGCATCTGTGGACGCGGGAGAATGCCGGCCTCTTCGACGTCAGCCACATGGGCCAGCTGCTCGTTCATGGCCGGGACGTGGACGCCGCGCTCGAGACCCTGATGCCGGGCGACTTCCGCGCCGCCACCGACATGAAGGCCAAATATTCGCTGCTGCTCGACGACGACGGCGGGATCATCGACGATCTAATGGCGACGCGGCGAGGCGAGGATTTCTACGTCGTCGTGAACGGCGCGACCAAGCTTGGCGACATCCAGGTCATGGAGAACCGGCTGCCCGGCGGCGTGATCGTCGACTATATGAAGGAGCAGGCGCTGCTCGCGCTCCAGGGGCCGAAGGCCGCCGAGGTGCTCGAGACCATCGTTCCCGGGGTGACCGAACTTAGCTTCATGAAAGGCCGGGCGTTTCAGTGGAACGGCCGCAGCCTGTGGATCAGCCGCTCGGGTTATACCGGCGAGGACGGTTTCGAGATTTCGGTGCCCGCGCTGGCGGCCGCCGATCTCGCCGACGCGATATGCGCCCGCGAATTAGCCAAGCCGATCGGCCTCGGCGCGCGCGATTCGCTGCGGCTCGAGGCAGGACTTCCGCTTTACGGCCACGACCTCGACCTCGACACGACGCCGGTCATGGCGGGGCTTACCTTCGCGATCAACAAGCGCCGCCGCGCCGAGGGCGGCTTCCCCGGCGCCATGCGGATCCTCGCCGAGCTTGAGAACGGAGCGCCGCAAAAGCGCGTCGGCTTCGATGTCGACGGCCGCCAGCCCGTACGCGAAGGCGCTTTGGTCCTCGACGGCGAAGGCAATGAAGTCGGCAAGATCACCAGCGGCGGCTTTTCGCCATCGCTCCAGCGCCCAATCGCCATGGGCTATGTCGCAACCCATCTCGCCGAGCCTGGAACGGCGCTGAAACTCGAGCAGCGGAGCAAGCTGTTCGACGCGCGCGTCGCGCCAATGCCCTTAGTTCCGCACCGCTACCACCGCAAGGGAGCCGCCTGATGCCTGTCTATTTCACCAAGGATCATGAATGGATCCGCGTCGACGGTAATAATGCCACGGTCGGCATTTCCAGCCACGCGCAGGAGCAGCTTGGCGATATCGTTTTCGCCGAGACCCCACTGGCCGGACGGTCGCTCCGCAAAGGTGAGGAAGCAGCGGTAGTGGAGTCGGTCAAAGCGGCCTCGGACGTCTATTCGCCGATCAGCGGAACGGTAATCGAGGGCAATCCTGCGCTCGCCGACGATCCCGCGATCATCAACAACGACCCGGAAGGCGCCGGCTGGTTTTTCAAGCTCGAAGTCACCAACCCGTCCGAGCTGGAAGGCCTGATGGACGAAGCCGCCTATCGTGAGTGGGTGACGACGCTTTGACCGCTGAGGTCGCCTCGACCAGCAAATGGGATGCGGCCTACTATGCCAGGGTCGGCGCGTTCGTCGCCGAGCTCGGCGGCGCGGCGCTCGACCTGCTCGATCCGCAACCGGGCGAGCGGATTCTCGACGTCGGCTGCGGCGAGGGGACGCTGACGAAAAAGATCATGGAACGCGGCGCGACCGTGCTCGGCATCGACAATTCGCCCGAGATGATCGCCGCCGCGCGGGCCAACGGTGTCGACGCTGTCCAGCTTGCCGCGGAGGACATGCAATTCTTTGCCGAGTTCGATGCGGCTTTTTCCAACGCGACCCTGCACTGGGTCCTGCACAAAGAGCAGGCGGCGCGCGCCATCTTCCGCGCGCTCAAGCCCGGCGGCCGCTTCGCCGGCGAGATGGGCGGCGAGGGTAATCTCACGAAGCTGCGCGAGGCGCTCGACGACGAGCTGATCATCCGCGGTTATGCGCCGCCGGTTGAGGCGAGCAACTGGTATGCGTCTCCGCAAGAGTT
>JAXDPR010000158.1:0-8289 GCA_034668265.1 Sphingomonadales bacterium | reverse complement strand
TGGTTTCCGCAGCCCGCGCCGCGCGATCATCCATGGCGGACCATGCCGCACGAAGGCATGACTCCGCACATTTCAGGCACCAGCCTGTCGGCCCAGGCTCGCTATGCGGCGGGGACTCGTGAAATCCTCGAATGCTTCTTCGAGGGCCGTCCGATTCGCGACGAATATCTGATCGTCCAGGGCGGCGGCCTCGCGGGTGCCGGAGCGCATAGTTACAGCCCCGGCGACGCAACCAGCGGATCGGAGGAAGCGGCGCGCTTTAAAGTCAGTTAGATCGCCGGCCAGCTCTCGAGGATTTCGACGAAGCGCGACAGCCAGGCATTGGTCTGGTGGCCGTCGACGATGCGGTGATCGATCGTCAGAGTCACATAGGCCATCGGCAGGATCAGAATCGCGTCCTCGCCGTCGACTTCGCGCACGATCACGCGCTTCTGGAGCTTGCCGACGCCGAGGATCGCCGCCTGGCCCTGGTGGAGGATGATCGGAGCGGCGAGAAGCGAGCCCGACACGCCATGGTTGGAGATGGTGAAGCTGCCGGCGGAAACGTCGGAGCGCTCGAGCTTGCCGTCGCGCGCGCGGCCAGTGAGGTCGTCGAGCCTGGCGCCGATCTGCTCGAGGCTGAGCGAGCCCGCATCCTTCACGATCGGAACCACGAGGCCCTTCTCGCCAAGGGCAGTGCCGACACCGATGTCGATCGTTGGCGAGATGGCGATCCGGTCTTTCTCCCAGCGCCCGTTGATCGCCGGTGCGGCTGCCATCGCCTCCGCCGCGGCCCTCACGATATAGGCGGTGTAGCTAAGCTTGACGCCCCGCGCCGCCAAGGCAGCTTTGTGCGCGGCGACGGCCGAAAAATCGGCCTCAAACACCGCTGTCACGTGCGGCTGGTCAGCGACAGCGCGAGCCATGTTCTCCGCGATGGCCAGCCGCATCCGGTCGTGCGGAATGTCCTGCGGCGAAAATTGGCGCGGCTGGGCCGTCGTGGGTTCACCGACACTGACGACGGTGGCTGATGCGACCGCCTTGTCGACGTCCTCGCGCGTCACGCGGCCATTGCGGCCGGTGCCTGCGATGCGCGACGGGTCGATCCCATGCTGCAGGCAGGCGCGGCGAACGGAGGGGGAGAGCCTTGTCTCTAAACCCCCGTTCGGGCTGAGCTTGTCGAAGCCCTGACCTTGTCCTTGACGCAATGAAGGGGAAGACAGCCCTTCGACATGCTCAGGGCGAACGGTTGTGGATGCAATACCGTCCGTCTCAATTCTCGCGAGAAGCGCACCCGGCACTGCCTCGGCATCCGTATCGAGGACGATCTCCGCCAGTACCCCCGCCGCCGGCGCGGAAACCTCCTGCGTAACCTTGTCCGTCTCGAGTTCGACCAGAGGATCGTTCTCTGCGACCGCGTCGCCGATCTGCCTAAGCCAGGCGCGGACGACCGCCCTGGTGCCTTCCTGCTCGTCGGGAACGCGGACCTCGATCAAATCAGAACCCCACCAGTCGCTCGATCTCGGCGCGGATGCTCGACGGACTCGGCAGCGCCCATTCCATCAGCTTGGGATGATGCGGGCTCGGGATGTCGGGCATGGTCACGCGCGCGACCGGCGCGTCGAGGTCGAGGAAGGCTTCGTCGGCGACGACGGCGGCGATCTCCGCGCCAAAGCCGCCCGTGCGCAAATCCTCGTGCACGATCAGGCAGCGGCGGGTGCGGCGCACGCTGTCGAGGACCATGTCCCTGTCCCATGGGTGAAGGGTGCGCAGGTCGATGACGTCGGCGCTGAAGCCCTCCGCTGCAGCCTCGCAGCGGGGGACCATCGCACCCCAGGTGACGATGGTGATCTGGTCCCCTTCGCGGGTCTTCTTGGCGCGGCCGAACGGAAGCACATAATCGTCGCCGGGCCACGGCCGCCGCGCCCAGCTGTCATCGAGCATCGCGCGATGCTCGAAGAACAGCACCGGATCGTTGCCGCGAAGCGAGCCGCGCAGCAGCCCGACCGCGTCCTCGGCGTTGCTCGGCACGGCCACCTTCCAGCCCGGATTGTGGATGAACTCGACCTCGTTGGTCATCGAGTGCCACGGGTCGCCGCACTTGAAGAAGCCGCCCGGCACGCGCAGCACCATCGGCGCGGCGAAGCGGTTGTTGGTGCGCCAGCGCATCGTCCCGCAGTCGTGGATCTGCTCAGTCGCGGGCTCGGCATATTTGCGGAACTGGATCTCGGGCACGGGCATCAGGCCGGCGAGCGCCATGCCAACGGCGCGCCCGACAATCCCTTCCTCGTTGAGCGAGGTGTCGAAGACGCGATCGCGTCCGAACTTCTCCTGCAGCCCAAGCGTCACCGCATGGACCCCGCCCTTCGGGCCGACGTCCTCGCCGAACACGAGCACGCGCGGGTTCGCTTCGAGCTCCTGGTCGAGGACTCGGCGGATCGCCGTGACCATGTTGATCCGCTGGCCTGCGCCCGTGGGTTGGTCCGTTGACGGCGGGGGCGTGTAGCCGCTGTTCCACAGCCCGCCGACCTGCTGCAGCTCGGCTTCGTAGAAGACGTTGGTGGTCACTCGCTCCGGCGAAGAGACGCCCCGCGCTTCGGCCTCGGCAACGGCAGCCTGGACCTCCCACTCCGTCTCGCGCTCGAGGTCGGCCCAGGCGTCCTCGCCGATTTGCCGCTTGGCGCAATAGGCCTTGAGCTTTGGCAGCGGGTCCCGCGCCCATTCCGCCTCGACCTCGGGCTCGCTCTTGTAGGTCTGAGTGTCCTGGAAGCTGTGGCCTTCAAGTCGGGGGACGACCAGGCGCAGCAGCGCGGGACCGCGTTTCTTGCGGACATGGCCGACCGCCTCCACGATCAGGCGCAAAGCTTCCACCGGGTCGGTCCCATCGCCGTTGAAGATCGTGAGTCCCGAGAAGCTTGCGAGGTTCGCCGCAATGTCCTTGCCCGGCGTCTGATATTCGGACGGAACCGAGATGCCGTAGCCGTTATCTTCGACATAAAATAGCAGCGGCAAAGATTGCGTCGTGGCAATTGTTAGCGCAGACCAAAATCCCCCCGTCGCGCAGCTTGCATCGCCGCCGAGCACCAGCGCGATCGCGTCTTCCGGTCCCTCTTCCAAAACCTTGTGCTTATAGTCGATCGCCTGCGCCCACCCGGCCGCCGGCGTATATTGCGCGCCCACCCCGCCGCACATCGGCAGCGCATGCGCGCCGCCGGGATTGGGATAGTTGAACACGACGCCGATATCGCGCCCGTCGGAATAGCCACCGGCGAGACCCATGCCCGAGCCGAGCGCATCGGCGAGCGGCACGCCGAGCGCGAGCAGCAGCGGCCGCGAGCGGTAATAACCAAACGCCCCGTCGCCATCCTTGAGCTGGAGGCCCAGCAGCACCTGCGCCATGTCGTGGCCGCGAGCGCTGAACTGATAGAGCACCTTTTTGGCCGGGACGAGTTCCTGTTCCTCGATCCGGTCCATTTCCCGGCTGGTCAGCACCAACCGCGCGACCTCGCGCCAGTCGACGTCCGCCGATACCCGGCCCGGGTCGCGATCCGCCATGGCCGTCCTACGCGTCCAGAGCGCCGACCACGGCGGCGGTAAATCGGTCGATCTGCTCGTCGCTTAGCCCGACCACGTTGAAGCGGCCGCTGTCGGCCATGTAAATGGCGTCGTCCTGGCGGAGCTTCAGCACCTGTTCCTTGGACAACGGAAGCATCGAGAACATGCCGAACTGGCGGCCGATGAAGGCCAGCCGCGGGTCGGCGGACGCGATCCGCTGGCGGACGGCGTTGATGCGTTCGCGCATGGCGGTGAGCTCAACCAGCCAGCGGGCGCGAAGCTCCCGATCCTCGAGAATGATATGCACCGCCGCGGCGCCATGATCGGGCGGCATCGACCACATCTCGCGCGCTCGCTGATAGACATGGGCCAATGCCGTCTTGGTCGCCTCCACCGACCCGGTTTTGACGAATAGCGATCCGACGCGGTCGCGGTAGACGCTGAAATTCTTGTCGCAGCTTTGCGCGATGATGACCTCGTCGCACGCGTCGAGCGTCAGCCGCACGCCGAACGCATCCTCGTCCAACCCACGCCCAAACCCTTGGTAGGCAATGTCGATCAGCGGGATCAGGCCGCGCTCGGAAACCACGTGCGCCACGTCGCGCCACTGATCCTCGCTGAGGTCCGCGCCGGTGGGGTTGTGGCAACAGCCGTGGAGCAGTGCGACGTCGCCCGGCTCGCCGGCTTCGAGCGCCGCGATCATGTCCTCGAAACGGATCGTCCCCTGCCCGCGCTCGTAATAGGGATAATCGACTTGGCTTAGGCGCACTGACCTGATGATCGGCGGATGGTTGGGCCAGGTCGGTGTTCCGACGAGCACGCGCGTGTCCGGGTTGGCGGTCGCAATCAGCTCGAAGCCGAGCCGAAGCGCGCCGCAGCCGCCCGGCGTCTGCAGGCCTGTGATCCGGTCGTCCGAGGCATGATGGCCGAGCAGGATCGGCCGCAGCAGCTCAGTGAAACGCTTGTCGCCGGCGCTTCCGAGATAGGCCTTGGTGACCTGCGTATCGACTAGGCGTTGCTCAGCCTCCTTCATCACCTTGAGGATCGGCGTGTGGCCGACGGCGTCGCGGAACACCCCGACTCCGACATCGATCTTCTCGGGCCGGGGATCCGCGTCGCACAGCGCGATCAGCGCCAGCAGCGAATCGTTCACGACCGGCGGAAGATCGGCGAGGCCTTTCGCCTTGGCGTGGGTCTGCGTCAGCATGGTTGCGCGATTAGCGCATGACTCTCCTCCCTCCAAGGGAGGGGAGATCACGCGTCGTAATCCACTGCGACGCCGTCGCCGAGCGGCACCGACTGGCAGGTCAGGACATAGCCGTCGGCCACCTCGTCGTCGGTGAGGCCGTAGCGTGCGGCCATTTCGACCTTGCCCTTGGTCACTTTCGCCCGGCACGTCGCGCAAACGCCCGCCTTGCAAGCGAAGGGCGCGGGAAGACCGGCGGCGCGAGCGCTGTCGAGGATTTTGCCGGCGGTGAAGGGTACTCGGCGGGTGCGCCCGTCGAGCGTGACCGAAACCGTCGCGCCCTCGGCCTTAGTCTGAAGTTGCGCAATCTCCTGCGCGACCGCCTCGGGCGGCCGGTCGGCGGTGAAACGCTCAATGTGGATGCGCTCTTTCGGGACGTTTCGGTCGAGGAGCGCGCCCTCCGCCGCGTCCATCATCGGTCCGGGGCCTCAAATGAACCAGCCGTCGACTGTCGCCGCATCACGCACCAGTGCAGTGATTGCTTCATCCATCCGTTCGCGGCTGAGCATTCCATTGAACAGCTCGATGTCCTGCTCCTCGGCGTCGAGGAAATGATAGATTTCCAGGCGCCCGAGATGCTTGTCCTTCAAGCCGGCAAGCGTTTCCAGGAATATGATCGAGCTGCTGTCGCGGTTTCCGTAGAGCAGGGTGAAGCGGCTATCCGACTCCTCGCGCAGCAGCGTCTTGACCAGCGAGATAACCGGCGTGATGCCCGAGCCGCCGGCGATCGCCACCAGATGCCGCGGGGTCGCCGGATTGAAGTCGGTGGTGAAGCTGCCGTGCGGCACCATCACTTCGATGGCGTCGCCGGGCTTGAGCTGGTCTCCCACCCAGTTGGAGAAGAGCCCGCCGCCGATACGCTTGACCGTCACCATCCAGTTGCCGTCGGCGGGCGCGGTGCAGAGCGAATAGTTCCGGCGCACCTCCTCGCCGTTGATGGTCGCGCGCAGCGTCAGATGCTGGCCGGCCTTGAATGCGAACGCGTCGCGCAGCTCGGGCGGAACTTCGAAGCGGATCGAATAAGCTTCGGCGGTTTCGGGAACGATCTCCGCGACTTTCAGCAAATGAAAGTGGACGCTCATTACCAGGTGGCGTCAGGGTAAGTGCGCGGCAGGAACTGCATCACCGCCAGCAAATGCCCGAGATGCTCGCTGTGGTGGCCGCGCCGGCCGCCAAGGATCGGCCGCTGGTCGGCTGGCGGTTCGAGCTCAGCTTCGGCGAGCACCGCAGCAATCGCCGACCGATATTCCTCCTCGAACTCGCACGGGTCCGGCGCAATGCCCGCCTCGATCGCCGCCTGCAGAGTCTCGTCGACCTCGAATAGCTCGGGGACAAAGCGCCAATTCCAGTCGAGCCCTTCGGCCATCCGCCGAGTGCTTTCGTCGGTGCCGTCGCCGAGCCGGATCGTCCATTCGGCCGCGAGCTCGCGGTGGTAGGCGACTTCCTTGACCGCCTTGTGCGCGAAATCGGACAGGAACTTGTCGTTGGACGCCGTCAGCCGCTGCAGCAGCATGTGCTGCCAGGTCGTATAGAGCAGATGCCGTGCGATGGTCTGCGCGAAGTCGCCATTGGGCTGCTCGACCAGCAGGCAATTCTTGAAATCCAGCACGTCGCGGTGGAAGGCGAGCCGGTCGCCATCTCCAGCCTCATTCAGGAGCAATGTCGCCTGGCCGATCTGATCGAGCGCGAGGTTGGCGAGGCTTATGTCGACTTCGAGCACCGGGCCGTGGCCGCACCATTCGCCGAGGCGCTGGCCGAGCACCAGCGCGTCGTCGCCGAGGCGCAGGAGATATTCCGTGCGGGGATCGACGGCGAGCGTCGCCATCAGATGTGCTTCACCTCGTCGGGGATGTCGTAGAAGGTCGGGTGGCGGTAGATCTTGCTCTCCGCCGGCTCGAATAGCTCGCCGGCCTGGTCAGGGTCGGACGCGACGATCTCAGCCGACGGCACGACCCACAGGCTCACCCCTTCCATCCGCCGCGTGTAGGTGTCGCGCGCATGGGCGAGCGCGAGCTCCGAATCAGGAGCATGAACGCTGCCAACGTGGCGATGCGCAAGGCCGCCTTTGCTGCGGACGAAGACTTCCCAGAGCGGCCAGTCACTGCTCACGCCGCCTTCCTTGCGCGGCGCTTGGCTTCATGCGTTGCGGCCGCTTCGCGGACCCAGGCGCCGTTGTCCCAAGCTTCGCGCCGAGCCTTCATTCGCTCCTTGGCGACAGGGCCTTCGCCGCGCACCACCGCGTAGAATTCCTCCCAGTCGATCTCGCCGAAGTCATAGCCGCCCTTTGCCTCGTTCCACTTGAGGTCGGGATCGGGGACGGTGAGCTTCAGGAAATCCGCCTGCGGCACCGTAATGTCGACGAACTTCTGGCGGAGCTCGTCATTGGTCTCGCGCTTGATGCGCCAGCGCATCGACTGCGCGGTGTTGGGGCTGTCGGCGTCGGGCGGCCCGAACATCATCAGGCTCGGCCACCACCAGCGATTGAGCGCATCCTGCGCCATCCGGCGCTGTTCGGATGTGCCGTTCGCGAGCGCGATCATGATCTCGTAGCCCTGGCGCTGGTGGAAGCTCTCTTCCTTGCACACGCGGACCATCGCCCGGGCATAGGGACCGTAGCTCGTGCGCTGCAGCGGCACCTGGTTCATGATCGCCGCGCCGTCGACCAGCCAGCCGATCGCACCGATGTCGGCCCAGGTCAGCGTCGGATAATTGAAGATGGTCGAATATTTGGCTTTGCCGCTGTGCAGCGCCTCGATCATCTGCTCGCGGCTCGTGCCCAGCGTCTCCGCCGCGCAATAAAGATAGAGGCCGTGGCCAGCCTCGTCCTGCACCTTGGCGAGCAGAATAGCCTTGCGCCGCAACGACGGCGCGCGCGTGATCCAATTGCCCTCGGGGAGCATGCCGACGATCTCGCTGTGCGCGTGTTGGCTGATCTGCCGAGTCAGCGTGCGGCGATAGGCCTCGGGCATCCTGTCCTGGGGCTCGATGAAGTCGTCGGCCGCGACGCGCGCCTCGAACGCCTCGAGCAGCTCGGGGTCCTCGAGATTTTCGATCTTCGCCGTCTTCTGAAGCTCAGTCGTGTACATGGCTGCGATGTAGTCCGTGCGGCATAAACGTTCAAATCTCGACGACTGGTCCGCCGAGCGTGCGCGAATAGCCGGTGAACTCGGCGATCGCGCGGCCGTCACTCGTGCGGACCGCGACCCGGGTGACTCCGGCGCGCCCTTCACGGGCCACCTCGTGCGCTTCGGCGACCAATGTCTCGCCCTCAGCGACCTTGTCGAGGAAGACGATCGACGCCTGGGCGGCGACGCTGGCGTGGTTGGCGCCGTTGCAGACGTAGGCAAAGGCCGTGTCGGCGAGCGCGAAGATGATGCCGCCGTGGGCGATCCCGTGGCTGTTGAGCATGTCCGCGCGAACCACCATCGAGATGCGCGCATAGTCCGCCCGCGCTTCCTCAATCCTGATGCCCCAGGCCGGCCCGGTCCCCTCTCCGGCCAGCATCTCGT
>JAXDPR010000157.1:0-6440 GCA_034668265.1 Sphingomonadales bacterium | reverse complement strand
ACCTGCGCCCGCCACGAGCGGATGCGCTGGAGGACCTTCGCGTCATTGGCCGGGCGGCGCATGCGCCTCAGGACGTTAGGGCTCGCATGCTGAAACGGGATGTCGAGATAGGGGAGGACCAGCCCCTCGGTCATCAGGGGGATGATATTGTCGACGTGCGGGTAGGGGTAGACGTAGTGGAGTCTTACCCAGGCTCCCAGCTTGCCCAGCTCGCGCGAAAGGTCGGTCATGTGGGCGCGGACTTCTTCGCCTTTCCATTCGCGCGGCTGGTGGCGGATGTCGACGCCATAAGCCGAGGTGTCCTGGCTGATGACCAGCAGCTCCCGGGTGCCGGCGGCGACCAGCTTCTCGGCCTCGCGCAGGATCGCGT
Source organism: Sphingomonadales bacterium (assembly GCA_034668265.1). Lineage (GTDB taxonomy): Bacteria > Pseudomonadota > Alphaproteobacteria > Sphingomonadales > Sphingomonadaceae > Sphingomicrobium. The sequence goes on along the minus strand of JAXDPR010000157.1, from coordinate 6,070 downwards.
CGGGGCGGCGGCTGACGAGGTCGCCGCGCAGGTGCGGGATGATGCAGAAGGCGCAGCGGTGGTTGCAGCCCTCGGAAATCTTCAAATAGCTGTAGTGGCGCGGGGTCAGCTTCAGGCCCGCTTCCGGCACCAGGTCGATGAATGCGTTCGGGATTGGCGGCGCGGCCTCGTGCACGGCGGCGACGACTTCCTCATATTGCTGGGGGCCGGTGACCGCGAGCACTTGCGGAAAGCGGGCCCTGATCAAGTCGGCTTCCTTGCCCATGCAGCCGGTGACGACGACGCGGCCGTTCTCGGCGATGGCCTCGCCGATGGCCTCGAGGCTTTCCTCCTTGGCGCTGTCGAGGAAGCCGCAGGTATTGACCAGCACCACGTCGGCGCCGGCGTAATCGGGCGACATGTCGTAGCCGTCGGCGCGCAGCTTGGTCATGATCCGCTCGCTGTCGACCAAAGCCTTGGGACAGCCGAGCGAGACCAGCCCGACGCGCGGGGGCTTGGGGAGGGTTGTGACGTTCATCGGAAGGGCCGCGCCAATATAGTGTTTTCGCGTCGAAAACCAGACGCTGCGCTGCCCTGCTTGTTCATGGTGCGGCGCAGCGGCTAAGGGCGCTCGTCACCTTCAGGAGTTCGCATGCGCATCGCGATGATCGGCACCGGCTATGTCGGCCTCGTTTCTGGGGCCTGCTTCGCCGACTTCGGCCACCGCGTCACTTGCGTCGACAAGGACGTGTCGAAGATCGACGGCATCAATGCCGGGGTGATGCCGATCTGGGAGCCGGGGCTGGAGGCGCTGGTCAAGGCCAATGCCGAACGCGGCCGCCTGACCTTCACCACCGACGTCGCGGCTGGAGTCAAGGACGCCGAAGCGGTGTTCATCGCGGTGGGCACGCCGGCACGCCGCGGCGACGGGCACGCGGACCTCACCTTTGTGTTCGAAGCAATCCGCGAGCTCGCCAGCATGATCCGGCCGGGCGCCGTGGTTGTGACCAAGTCCACGGTTCCCGTCGGCACCGGTGACCGCATCGATCAGATCCTCCGCGAGGAAGGCGTCACCGACGTCTCGGTCGCATCGAACCCCGAGTTCCTGCGCGAAGGCGCCGCGATTGCCGATTTCAAGCATCCCGACCGGATCGTGGTCGGCGCCGAGGACGACCGCGCGCAGGACGTGCTTCGCGAAATCTACCGGCCCTTGTTCCTCAACCGGGCTCCGATCCTGATCACCGGGCGCCGCACCGCCGAGCTCACGAAATATGCCGCGAATGCCTTCCTTGCGGTCAAGATCAGCTTCATCAACGAGATCGCCGACTTGTGCGAGGCGGTCGACGCCGACGTGCAGGACGTTGCCCGCGGCATTGGACTCGACAACCGCATCGGGCCCAAATTCCTGCACGCCGGCCCCGGCTATGGCGGCAGCTGCTTCCCCAAGGATACGATAGCGCTGTTGAAAACCGCCGACCTTGCCGGGGTCCAGCAGCGGATCGTCGCCACCACGGTCGCGGTCAACGACGACCGCAAGGCCAGGATGGTCGACCGGGTCGTCAGAGCACTTGGCGGCGATGCGGCGGGCAAAAGGGTCGGAGTCCTCGGCCTCGCCTTCAAGCCCAACACCGATGACATGCGCGAGGCGCCGTCGATCCCGATCGTCAACGGCCTGGTCGAGCGGGGCGCAATGGTCGCTGCGTTCGACCCGGTTGCCCGTGACCAGGCCGAGCCGCTTCTGCCCGGCGTCGAGTTCGCCGACGACGCTTATGCAGCTGCCGACGGCGCGGACGCGCTGGTGATCGTCACCGAGTGGGACGAGTTCCGGGCGCTCGACCTTGAGCGCATTGCCGCGTCGCTCAAGGGCAAGATCCTCATCGACCTGCGCAACGTTTACGACCGCGCCGAGGCGGAAGCGACGGGCCTGACCTATTACGGGATCGGCCGCGGACGCCCCGTGAACCCCTGACCGGATTTAATTCATCCGATTCGGCGGAAGTATGTCCGAAGCGGATTAACTGGGTATAGTCGGGCTTAATGGCCGGTCATCCGCGTATCGTCGTCATCGGTCTTGGCTATGTCGGGCTTCCGCTCGCCGTCGCGCTCGCGCGGAATTTCGACACCATCGGCTTCGATATCGATGAAGCGCGGGTCGGCGAACTAAGCGGCGGCGAGGACCGGACACGGGAGGTGGATTCGGACGTGCTCAGCGCAAGCGCGCTGAAGCTGACAGCGGATGCCTCGGAATGCGCGGGCGCGGATGTCTATATCGTTACTGTGCCCACTCCGGTCGACGAGGCCAACCGGCCGGACCTCACGGCGGTCATGAGCGCGACGAGGATGCTGGCCGGCCTCATCGATCCAGCCAAGCGGCCGACGATCGTCTACGAAAGCACCGTCTATCCCGGAGTCACCGAGGAGATGTGCGGTCCGGAGATCGAGCGGGTGGCCGGCCTCAAGCGGGGGCGCGACTTCCGGCTCGGCTACAGCCCGGAGCGGATCAATCCCGGCGACCGCGAGCATAGCATCGAGAGCATCACCAAGGTCATTTCCGGCGAGGACGATGAGGTCGTCGAGCAGCTCGCCGCCATCTATGGGGCGGTGACGAGCGGCGGTGTCTTCCGCGCAGCCTCGATCAAGGCCGCGGAAGCGGCCAAGGCGATCGAGAACGCCCAGCGCGACATCAACATCGCCTTCATCAACGAGGTGACGCAGATCTTCTCGAAGATCGGGGTTTCCGTCTGGGACGTGCTCGACGCCGCGCGGACCAAGTGGAACTTCCTGGGCTTCGAGCCGGGGCTGGTCGGCGGCCACTGCATCGGCGTCGATCCTTATTACCTCAGCCACCTTGCCCAGCGCGTCGGCCACGACCCGCAGGTGATCCTCGCCGGACGGCAGACCAATGACGGCATGGGCGGCTGGATCGCCGATGCGCTCCACGGCCGGCGGGGCAAAGCGGGGAGCGCGCTGGTCCTCGGCCTGACCTTCAAGGAAAACGTGCCCGACCTCAGGAACAGCCGCTGCTTCGACCTCGTCCGGCGGCTGCAATGGCTGGGTCACGACGTCGAGGTCGCGGACCCGGTCGCCTCTCCGCAAGAGATCGAGCACGAGCACGGGCTCAAGGTCACCGAGCCCAACGGTCGACGCTTCGACCTTGTGATCGGCGCAGTGGCGCATCGGGCTTACCGCGAGCTTCCGGACGAGCACCTCGCTGAGCTGGTCGCGCCGGGAGGAACTCTCGCCGACCTCAAGGGTATGTGGCGCGGCCGGGCGCTCGATCCGGGAGTCGACCGGTGGACGCTGTGAGGGCCCTTCGACAAGCTCAGGACAGGGCCTAAAGATGCGCCACGATCAGGTCCGCGCAACGCCCAGCTACCTCGTCCGAAGGCGGTTCCAGTTCGCCGGGGCCCTGCTGATCGGCGCCCTCCCGTCGTGGATCGCCCGTGGCCCGTTGCTCCCTGGCACGATGTTGGAGGCGGCCAGCCTCAACACTTTGATGGGCAATGCCGTCGCGGTCATCATCGCCTTCTGGACCCGACTGTCGATCGAGACCTACCCGGGAATCCGCAGAAGCTCGGTAATCCTGCCCGCCGCGCTCACCGGGCATGGCGTGGTCGTCGTCTGGTTCGTCCTGACGCGTTTCCCCTACGACCGCGTCGGGCTCGCCGCCGGCTTCCTGCTCCACGTGGCCTGGCTCTATTTCCTCTACATCCGGGCCGAGCGGAAGGTGCGGCGGCGCATTGCCGTGGTCCCGTTCGGAGCCACCGACCGCCTGGTCGAGATCGAGAGTGTCGACTGGCACCCGCTCAAGCGCCCGCAGCTGCATGACACCCGTTCGTGCAATGCGATCGTCGCCGATTTCAGCGCCGAGCTGCCCGACGAATGGGAAGCCTTCCTCGCCGATGCCGCGCTCGCCGGCCGCGTCGTCTACCAGGTCAAGCAGTTGTCGGAATCGCTGACCGGCCGGGTCGAGCTCGAGCATTTGTCGGAGAACAGCTTTGGATCCCTGGTGCCGGCGATCGGCTATTTCTACCTGAAGAGCCTGATCGATTTTATCTTCGCCCTAGTCCTCCTACCATTCGTGCTTCCGCTGATGGCGGTGGTGGCCCCCGCCATCCGTCTCGACAGCAAGGGGCCAATCCTGTTCCGGCAAAGGCGGGTCGGCCACGCTGGGCGGTTGATCACGGTCTACAAGTTCAGGACGATGCGGGACGTCGAAGCCGACGACGAGCGTAGCGCCGCTATGACGAGGCCCGACGACGACCGGATCACCAGGCTCGGCCACCTCTTGCGCAAGCTCCGCATCGACGAGCTGCCGCAGATCTTCAACATCCTCAAATGGCAGATGAGCTGGATCGGGCCGCGCCCCGAAGCCCAGGTGCTCTCGCTGTGGTACACCAGCGAAATCCCCTTCTACCGCTATCGCCACGTAGTGAAGCCGGGCATCTCGGGCTGGGCTCAGGTCAACCAGGGCCACGTGGCGGAGGTCGGCGAAGTCCACCGCAAGCTGCAATACGACTTCTACTACATCAAATATTTCTCGCCCTGGCTCGACGCCTTAATCTTCTTTCGTACGGTCAAGACGATGCTGACGGGCTTCGGCTCGCGTTGAGCCCAAGCCGGGGCGCTGTTTCGCGCAACCCGAGCATCACCGGAAGCACGCACAGGGCGACCAGGGCGATCATGATCCCCGGGGCGGTCGACCAGCCGGTCCGCTCGACCAGCCATTGGGCGGCGAGGGGGGTCAGCCCGCCGAAGATCGCGGTCGCCATGGTCGCGCCGAGGGCCAGGCCTGTAATCCGCCCCTCGCCGGGAAATTGCTCGGCGGTCGCGACCGCGCCAACCGCGCTCACCGCACCGGCCAGCATCGCCAGCACCACGGCACCCGCCAGCGCCTGGCCGTGGACGCTGCTCGCCATCAGCGAAAACATGGTGATCGGAAGGGCCGCGCTGCCGAGGCACAAAGCGATCAGCACCGGCTTGCGGCCGATGCGGTCGCTAAGGGCCCCGGTCAGCGGCGTCACCAGGATCACCGCCACCGCGGCGATGGTCGAAAGCCACAAGGCCTCGGCTTCGGTCAATCGGCCAGCCGAGGTGAGGAAAGCCGGGACGTAGGTGATTCCGACATAATAAGTGATCGAGCCCAAAGCCGAGATGGCGAAGCCGCGGGCGATGCCGCCGCGGTGATTGGCGAGGGCGTGGCGAAGCGGGACGTCCGGCACGGTTGCCTCCCGCTGCTGGCGGCGGAATTCGGGGCTTTCCTGCATGGTCGAGCGGGCGATCCCGACCGAGCCGGCGAGCGCGGCCCCGACGAAGAAGGGGATCCGCCAACCCCAGCGTTCGAGATCGGCACCGCTCATCAGGCTGACCGTCAGCGCCGAGACTCCGACCGCGAGCAGCCCGCCGACTTCGCTGGCCGCCGAGGCCGAGGAGGTAATCAGCCCGCGCCGCCGCACCTGAGCGCCTTCGAGCAAATAGGCGACCACGCCCGTATATTCGCCGCCGACCGAGAAACCCATCACGCAGCGCAGCGCCAGAAGCAGCCAGCCGGCGGCGGGCCCGGCGACGGCCCGGGTCGGAAGCAGCGCCGTCGCGAGCATCGCCGCGGTCATCAGCGCCACCGACAGCAGCAGCATGCGCCGCCGGCCGTGCTTGTCCCCGATGTGGCTGAAGGCGAGGGCGCCGAGCGGCCGCATCAGGTAGGCGATGGCGAAGCCGCCCAGCGTCAGCAGCAGCGAGCCTTTGCCGCCGCCGTAGAAGACCCGCGCCAGGACGGTCGCGAAATAGAGGTAGAGGGTGAAATCGTACCATTCGACGATGGTCGAGAAGGCCGCCACGGCAAGCGAGCGGGCCGGGAGGACCGGTGTCTCTTGGTGCGTGGCCGGCGTCATCGTCCAGCGTTGAGCATGGCCGCGGCGTTTCCATTTCGTCAACCAATCGGCCTGAAGATGGGCGGTGGCGTGGCAAGTGGTCCCAAGAAGGGGGACACGAGCCGATGAAACTGTTCAAGGCCAATCCAGCCGCCCAGTCGGAGGCCGACCGGGCACGCGACCTGAGGCTGACGTCGATCGCCAGCCGCTATCGCTCGCGC
>JAXDPR010000156.1:0-2672 GCA_034668265.1 Sphingomonadales bacterium | reverse complement strand
CTGGCGCACTGCGACCGCATCATGCCGGGCCGCCAGCAAGCGCCCGTAAGCCAGCGTGAACCGGGCATTCTCGAAATGCCCGGCGGGCATGACGACCGCGTCCGGCCACTGGCCGGTTTCGACTCCGCGACGGACAAGCATGTCGGCGAGCGAACCGACATCCTCCTCCTCGCCGCCGATAACCGTCTTGTCTTTCGCCAGAGCGACAGGATCGAGCGCCACCCGGCGGCATCGGTCGATATCGGCCGCTGGGTCCTCGCCGGCCTGCAGCTTCGCGTAAACCAGCCAGTTTGCCCCATGGCCGCAGCCCATCCGGTCGGCATGCGCCGGCATCATCTCCATGGCCCGCCGCTGCGCGCGCTGGTTCGCGGCGATCGTCTCCGGCCACATGCCAAGCGCGAGGAAGATGTGCGACGTCATGTGCAGCGCGTGGGGAGATTCGGGTGCGATCTTGTCGTAGAGGCGCGCGGCCTTGAGGCCGAGCCGGGCGTGCGCCGGGTCGTCGTAGGAATGAATCATGTAATGGACGACACCCGGGTGGTTCCGGTGCGTCGGAAAGAGCCGCTCGAGGATCGCCCCAGACTTGAGGTAATTGGCTTCGTTGCGCGTGCCGTGCGACCTCCCCAGCGTTGCGAGCGCGTCGAACGCCTGGGCCTCGACATCGCGAGGATAGGCTTTGGCAAGTGCGTCCATCCGGTCGGCATAGAGGCCGTCGCGTTCGAACTTCGTGCCGGGACCGTACAGCGCCTCGACCGCGGCCATGTACATTTTTTCGCGTGGCGCCTTCGCTTTCGCGGCGCGGGCGACGGGTGTTGGCCTCAGCTTCATCATGATCGCGCGCGCCCGGTCGGTGTGCTGCTCGGACCACAAGGTGTAATTATGCGCCATCGCCTCGCCCCAATAGGCCAGCGCGAAACCGGGGTCGGCCTTCTGAGCCTCCTGGAAACTGTCGACTGCGTCGACATATTCGAAACTGTGAAGCAGCTTGACCCCGCGCAGGAAGGGCGCCTGCGCCGCCTTGTTGCCGCTGTTCGGGAAGACAATCTCACCCAGCCGGTCGCCAGCCATTTCGTGATGGTCGGATTGCGGTCGGTCCGGCGTCTGCGCGGCGGCCAACCCTGGGACCATGCACCACAGCGCAGCGCTGACGCAAAGCACGAATTTCCGCATCTCGCCCTCCCCTGTTTAGGCGAGGACCGTGCCTAGCGAATAACGCCGGTTAGTAAAGCAGGTGCCTCAGGCCGCGGCCCTGGCCGGTTCTTCGTCGGCGAGCATCCAGTCGACGCATGCACGGGCGTGAATTTCGGTCGTGTCATAGACCGGAAGCACGTTTGCTCGGACGTCGACCGCCAGCACCAGCTCGGTGCAGCCGAGCACGACCGCCTGGACCCTCAATTTGGCAAGCTCGGTGATCAAGGTCTTGAGCTTGCGCTGGCTGTTGCGAACCACGCGCCCCGCGGCGAGCTCCTCGAAGATGATCCGGTCGACTTCGTCGATCCACGGCTGTTCGATCGGAACCAGGCTTATTCCCCTGCTTTCGAGGCGGCTGCGGACATGCGGCTCGAGCATGGTGAAGCGCGTGCCGAGCAGCGCGACCCGCTTGCGGCCGTCGGCGACCAGCTTGTCGGCGGTCGCATCGCCGATGTGGAGCATCGGGATGCCGACCTTTGGCGCGACAGCGTCATAGACTTTGTGGCCCGTGTTCGAGGTGATGATCACCCCCTCCGCGCCCGCTGCCTCAAGGCGCCTCGCGGCCTCGAGCGTGACCTTGGCGACGCCGTCCCAGTCGTCCGACAGCTCCATCTCCGCGAAGGGGGCGAGGTCGAAGCTTTCGATTACCAGCCTCGCGCTGTGGAGCCCGCCGAGCCGCTGCGCGACGCCGCGATTGATATGCTCGTAGTAGAGCGCGGTCGACGACCAGCTCGTCCCGCCGATAATGCCCAGCTTTCGCACTCGAACCGCCCTTCCCGCGACTTGGAAAGATCCTATTCCGCCAACATCGGCGGGGCAGCAAGCCAGTAATGGCGAATTTGCCGCGAAGTGAATCGGGTTCGCGCCGAGCGGCTCGTTTTAGCCGAGCGCTTTCACGATCTCCACGGTCATCTTCTTGGCGTCGCCGAGAAGCATCATCGTATTGTCGCGGTAGAAGAGGTCGTTATCGATGCCGGCGTAGCCGACGCCACCCATCGAGCGCTTCACGAACAGCACCGTCCGCGCCTTCTCCACGTCGAGCACCGGCATTCCGTAGATCGGCGAGCCCTTGTCGGTCTTGGCGGCGGGGTTGGTGACGTCGTTGGCGCCGATCACATAAGCGACGTCGGTCTGCGCGAACTCGCTGTTAATGTCCTCGAGCTCGAACACCTCGTCATAGGGGACGTTCGCTTCGGCGAGCAGCACGTTCATATGCCCGGGCATGCGGCCGGCGACCGGGTGAATCGCATATTTGACGCGCACCCCCTCTTTCTTGAGCAGGTCGGCCATCTCGCGCACCGCGTGCTGCGCCTGGGCGACCGCCATTCCGTAGCCGGGGACGGAAAGATCAGTCGACCGCCTTGACCAGCTCCTCGACGATCTTCTTCGCGTCGCCGAACACCATCATCGTCTTGTCCATGTAGAACAGCGGATTGTCCAGTCCCGCATAGCCCGACGCCATCGACCGCTTGTTGACGATC
>JAXDPR010000155.1:0-12607 GCA_034668265.1 Sphingomonadales bacterium | reverse complement strand
AGCGCCACGCCTGGCGCGCTGCGTCGAGCGCTTCGGTCATTCGACCGGCGGTCGCATAAGCATCGGCGAGCCGTGCCCAGCCGTTGCCGCTTTTCGGCTTGTTCGCGGCGAAAAAGGCGAGGACCGTCGCAGCATTCTCGCCCGGCTGCATTGCTTTCTCGGCCCAGCCGCGCATCCGAACGGCATCCGGCCAGTCGGGATTGGCGATCAGGAAGCTCGCATAATCGGTAAATCGATAGCCGCTGCTTTGCCGAAGCGCGCGCCACTGCTCGAGCGATGAAGCGACGCTTGGGGCCCAAGCGGGCGCAGCGGCATAGCTCGGCGGCGCATATTGCGCCGAGCTCGAAGGCGCGGTGGCCAGAAGCACGGGGATGATCACAGCAGCACGCCACATGCTGGACATCTTGCCGTCCCGCTCCTTATCAGGCCGTGAACGCTGGCCCTACACCCCAACCAAACGCTCCCCCGAGGAGGCAAGTTCATGTTTTTCGGCTCGATTCCGGCGCTGGTGACGCCTTTTTCCGGCGGCCGTGTCGCTGAGGACACGTTCGCCGACTTCGTCGAATGGCAGATTGCCGAGGGCTCGAACGCGCTGGTTCCGTGCGGAACCACCGGGGAGGTCGCGACACTGACCGCCGACGAGCACCGCGAGCTCATCGCCCACACGGTGCAAATCGCGAAGGGCAGGGTGCCGGTCATCGCCGGTTGCGGCACCTATTCGACAGCGGCCTCGATCGAGCGGATCCGGGCCGCCGCCGATGTCGGCGCCGATGCCGTGCTGATCGTGGTCCCTTATTACAACAAGCCGAGCCAGGCCGGGCTTGCGGCGCATTTCACGGCAATTGCGGACGCCTCGCCGCTGCCGATCGTCGTCTACAACGTGCCCTCGCGCACCGTCGCCGACATTTCGGTCGAGACGCTGGCTCAAATCGCCAGGCACCACCGGATCGTCGCCGTGAAGGACGCGACCGGCAATCTCGCCCGGGTCTCCGCTCAGCGGCTCGCGTGCGGCGAGGACTTCATCCAGCTCTCAGGCAATGACGACATGGCGCTGGGCTTCAACGCGATGGGCGGCATCGGCTGCATCTCCGTGACCGCCAATGTGGCTCCGCGGCTTTGCTCGGACTTCCAGAAGGCGACGAAGGACGGCCGCTGGGACGACGCGCTGAAGCTGCAGGACCGGCTCTATCCGCTTCACGCGGCTTTGTTCACCGACGCATCGCCGGCGCCGACCAAATATGCGCTGACCAGGGTGAGGCCCGGCTTCCCTGAGGAGCTTCGCCTCCCGCTGGTCGAGGCCTCGGACGCATCGAAACGCGCGGTCGATGCGGCGCTGGAGCATGCAGGACTTATCTAAGCCCAATGGCCAAGCCGCTCCCGCAGCCGTTCGACAAGCAAAAGGTCGTGGCCGAAAATCGGCGCGCGCGCTTCGACTATTTCATCGAGGAACGGTTCGAAGCCGGAATCCAGCTGACTGGGACCGAGGTCAAATCGCTTCGCCAGGGCGAAGGCTCGATCGCCGAAAGCTATGCGACCGCCGAGGGCGATGAGATTTGGCTGATCAACAGCCACATCCCCGAATACAGCCATGGCAACCGCCTCAACCATGAGCCGCGGCGGCAGCGTAAACTGTTGCTGAAGGGTCGCGAAATAGCCAAGCTGCACGGCGCGGTGACGCGCCAGGGACTGACGCTCGTCCCGCTGTCCATTTATTTCAATGGCAGCGGCAAGGCCAAGGTCGAGCTGGCGCTCGCCCGCGGCAAGAAGGTGCATGACAAGCGTGACACGATGAAGGAGCGCGACTGGAAGCGGGAGCAGCAGCGCCTGCTCAAACGCAATGGCTGAGGCAAGCTTCTCGCGCTCGCGCTGGCGGCAACGTCGCCGCGCAAAGGCTTGAATTTCCGCCGTTTGCAGGCAAAGCGCTGCCGGTCGTCGATTGATGTTCGCGGCATTCCGCGCTGATCGCTCAACGGAGTGCAGTTCATCGGAGGGGTTTCTCAAATGGTTCGAATCGTGTCTTTGTCATTGGCAACCACGGCGCTCGCTGGGGCCGCCACGCTCGCACTTGCCGGGGCGCCCGTGTCGCAGGCGAAGCCGTCTGCAACGCTGCTTTCGGCCGCCCAGGCGGCCGCTCCCTCCGGCGCGCAATATGGCACCTTTGGCTTCGACCTTTCGGGCATGGATCGCAGCGTCGCTTCGGGCGATGATTTCTACCTCTATGCCAACGGCACCTGGGTGAAGAACACGCCGATCCCGGCTGACAAGGCGAGCACTGGAATCTTCGAGCAGCTGCAGGACTTGTCCGACGAGCGCACCCACGGGCTCCTGGAGGCCGCGAAGGCGGACCCAACCTCAAAGATTGGCGCGGCTTATGCTTCCTTCCTCGACACCGCCGCGATCGAAGCGAAGGGCTTGAAACCGATCGCTCCGTGGTTGAACCGGATCAAGAGCGTCACGAGTCAGGCCGGCTATGCCGCGCTTGCCGCCGAGGCCGATCGCAACGGCGTCGGCATTCCTTTCGGAGCCGGCATCAGCCAGGACTCCAAGAACCCCGACAGCTACGTCCTCCAATTGCGCCAATCCGGCCTCGGAATGCCCGACCGCGATTATTACCTATCGCCCGACCCCAAGCTCGCCGAGACCAAGACTGATTATCAGGCGCACGTCGCGCGGATGCTCACGCTGGCCGGCGAGCCCAATGCCGCCGCCCGCGCCGCGGCGATTGTCGTTTTTGAGACGGGAATAGCCACAGCCAGCTGGACCCGGATCGACAGCCGGGACGCGGACAAAACGTACAACCGAATGTCGGTTGCGGACCTGACCAGGCTTGCTCCGGGCTTCGATTTCCGGACGTATTTCCGGGGGATTGGAACTCCCGTGAACACGGTGATCGTCGGCCAGCCGACTGCGATCGCGGGGATCGCGGCGTTGATCGCCAAGACGCCGATCGGAGTCCTTCGCGACCAGCTGCTGGTGCGGTCGCTTCAAACATTCGCGTCGGTTCTGCCCAAGGCCATCGACGCAGAAAATTTCGCCTTCAACGGGACGGTTCTGTCCGGAACCCCGCAGCAATTGCCGCGCTGGAAACGCGCGGTTCAGTTCACGTCCGCCGTCCTCACGGATGACGTGAGCAGGATTTACGTCGCGAAATACTTCCCGCCGGCGACCAAGGCCGCGGCCGACGACATGGTACGCAACATCATCGGGGCGATGAATGCGCGCATAGAGCGCCTCGACTGGATGTCGCCGGAAACCAAGGTCAAGGCGCACGCCAAGCTTGCGGCGTTCACTCCGCGCATCGGCTATCCCACGCAATGGCGCGACTATTCGGCGCTGTCGGTCAAGCCCGACGATGCATTTGGCAATGCGCTGCGGGCCGCCCACTGGGCGCATCAGTATAATGTGACCAAGCTCGGCAAGCCCATCTATCGCTGGGAATGGGGCTTGACGCCCATGACGGTGAACGCGCAGGCCAACCCGACGCTCGTCGCGATCACTTTCCCGGCGGCAATCCTCCAGCCGCCATTCTTCGACCCGAGCGCGGACCCCGCCGTCAATTATGGCGGGATCGGCGCGGTCATCGGTCACGAGATGAGCCATCATTTTGACGACCAGGGCTCGAAGTTCGACGCGACGGGACGACTCACCCAGTGGTGGACCGATGCCGACGTCGCCAAGTTCAAAGCGTTGAGTCAGCGACTGGTTGACGAATATGATCGGTACGAGCCGCTCCCCGGCTTCCATGTGAAAGGCGCGCTGACGCTCGGCGAGAACAGTGCCGATCTTGCAGGCCTAAACTCGGCCTACGACGCCTATCATAATTCGCTCGGCGGCCGCGAAGCGCCGGTGATCGGCGGGATGACCGGCGACCAGCGCTTCTATCTCGGCTGGGCGCAGGTATGGCGGCGCAATTACCGGGAGGCGAACCTGCGCCAACGGTTGCTCACCGATCCGCATGCGCCGTCGAATGCGCGCGCCAATATCGTGCGCAACATGGACCCCTGGTATCAGGCGTTTGGCGTCCAGCCGGGCCAGAAATTGTACCTTTCGCCCGCCGATCGCGTCCGCATCTGGTAGGATGATGCACATCTGGTAGCATGGGCGTTGAACCCCCATGCTGCACCAGGAACTGCCTCGAATCGACTCCACTCCTCTCGACGGGTGGGAGCGTTGGCTCGTGCCGGCATTGGCTGCCGCGGCCGGCCTGACCGCCGCCGTGATCCTCCTGGTCGTCGGGCAGCCGCTGGTTGCGGCACTCGCCCTAGCCGGCGGTATCGGCCTCGCGGCGGTCCTCTCGCGGCGCGTCACTCCCGTGCGAGCGCTCGAGGAGCCGCTTGTCGCCGGGCCCGACTATTCGCTGGTGGGCGCAACGCTTGGGCTCAGCGAGGATCCCGTGGCGCTGACCGGTGACAATGGCACGGTCCTCGTCGTCAACGCGGCATACCGCGAGCGTTTCGGCGGCACGCCGCCACCTCAATTGGCATCGACGAAGGAGGCGAGCGAGGCGCTGGAGCTTGTCCGGTCAATGGCCTGGCGTGACGGTGCGGGCTGCGTCGCAGGCGTGGAGACCACGACCGGCACAAGCCGGGTCGAGGTCGACCGCGTCGGCGCGCTCGACGACCTGTTGCTGTGGCGCTTTCCTGCGGCGCCGGCGCGCGACCCGTTGGGCGTTGCGTCGCGCCGGATCAGCGGGCCGACCGGCGCACAGCTAGCCTCGGCCGGGGTCCTCGCGGCGGTCGTCAATGCGAAGGGCGAGCTCGTCGTTTCGAACAGCCTGTTTGCCGACCGTGCGATCGCACCCGGGCAAGTCATCCACCAGGCGCGCTTTGCCGACCTGGTCGAGATCAGCGAGGGCGAACAGATGCGCCTCGTCGCCGAGGGAGACGCAGGCCACGCATTTCGCGCGGTTCATGTTCCAAGCGATGCGAACGCCGAAGATGGCGCCGGCACCTTCCTTCTTTTCGACACGCGCGGCGCCGGGGACTCGCTGGGCGACTCATCCAATTTGCAGGCGCTCCTCGACATGCTGCCGATCGGGCTGGCGCTGGTCGACCGCGACGGCAGGTTCCTCACCATGAATAGCGCTTTCCGCCAGGCGGCGGGGCTCAATGAGTCGAGCAAGCCCGTCTATCCCGGCGACCTGGTGATGAAGGAGGACAAGGCCGCCGTTGCCGATGCCGTCAGGCGCAACGCGCGCGGGCCCGCCATGTCCGGAGACCTCGCGGTGCGGCTCAATCACCAGGGGTCGGAGCCGGTGGCTTTGACGATCGCGGGCCTGCGCGGCCTTGGCGACGCCGCCGTCCTGCTCCTCCTCAAGGACAATAGCGAAGAAGCCAAGCTCAAGCGCCAAGTCGCGCAGGCCACCAAGATGCAGATGGTCGGCCAGCTCGCCGGTGGCGTCGCCCACGACTTCAACAACATCCTGACTGCCATCATCGGCCATTGCGACCTGATGCTGATGCGTCATTCGCCCGGCGACAGCGACTATGACGACATCCAGCAGATCAAATCGAACTCGAACCGCGCCGCGGGACTGACCCGCCAGCTGCTCGCTTTTTCACGCCAGCAGACTTTGCGCCCGCAGGTCTTGCAGCTGCCCGACGTCGTGTCGGAGGTGTCGCACTTGCTCAAGCGGCTGCTCGGCGAGACGGTCGAGCTGGTCGTGAAGCACGGTCGAAACCTCGGGCCGATCCGGGCGGACCCTGGCCAGCTCGAGCAAGTGATCGTCAATCTTGCAGTCAACGCCCGCGATGCGATGGCGGTGAAGGGGGGCGGCACGCTCACCATTCAGACCTATTCGGTCAAGGCCGACCAGGTCGCGGAGTTGGGCTCCGACATCCTGCCGATCGCCGACTATAGCGCGCTGTCGGTCACCGACACCGGAACCGGCATTCCGACGGGCGTGCTCGGCAAGATCTTCGAGCCCTTCTTCACCACCAAGGAAGTGGGGAAGGGAACCGGCCTCGGCCTGTCGACCGTCTACGGCATCGTCAAACAGTCGGGCGGGTTCATCTTCGCCGATTCGAAGGTCGACTCAGGCACGCGCTTCGTCATCTATCTGCCGGTCCACCGGGAGGAGGGTGCGGCGCGATCGCGCAAGAGCGAGAAGGCCAAGAAGGACGAGCTGTGGGGGAGCGGCACGGTGCTTCTGGTCGAGGATGAGCCGATGGTCCGGAGCGTCGCCGAGCGTGCGCTGACGCGCCATGGCTATAGCGTGATCACCGCCGACAATGGCGAGGATGCGCTGGAGATCCTGGCGAAGAACGAGCCAGTGGACCTCCTCATCAGCGATGTCGTCATGCCCGGCATGGACGGTCCGACGATGGTGCGAGAGGCGAGGGCGAGCCGGCCGGAGCTCAAGATCCTGTTCATGTCCGGCTATGCCGAGGAGCAGCTTCGCAAGTCGATCGATATCGAAAACGTCAACTTCCTGCCCAAGCCCTTCTCGGTCGTCGAGCTCGCCGAGGCTGCGCGCCGGACTGTCATGGGCAAATAAAGCGGTTTGCGGTTTTTTCCGCCCCAGTTATGCAAGCGCGACCATGTTTAACGCGCGTTCCATCCTGATCGTCGAGGACGAGCCTCTCATTGCGATGATGCTGGAGGATTTTCTCGATTCGCTTGGACACCGCGTGCACGGCACCTGCGACAGCGTGCAATGCGCGTTGGATGAGACCGAGAAAGGGGGATTCGACCTCGCAATCCTCGACGTCAACCTTAAGGGTGAAAATGTCTGGCCGGTGGCAACCAGGCTACGTGAAAAGAAAGTCCCGTTCGTGATTGCCACAGGGGGACACGTCGATCCGCCGCCGCCGGAGTTCAAGGACGCGCCGGTGATCGAGAAGCCCTATACGGTCGACCGGGTCACGCCGGCGATCGAAGCCGCATTCGCCGGCTGAAGTTCATCGCGGCCGCGGTCGCCGCCGCATTGATTGCATTCCTCTCATGTTCGAATTCCAGAGCCACCTGATCTTCCCCGTCCACGCGGTCCCTGCAGCGGGTCCCTGGCCGCCGGACGCCAAGCGCCTGTCGGCGCGAACGCCTGACGGCGAGACGCTTCATGGAATCCGCATTTCGCCCGATGAGGCCGATCCCACCAAGACACTCATTCTCGGCTTCGGCGGCAATGCCTGGAACGGGCAGGATGTGGCCGAATATCTTCACGAGATGTTCCCCGACCACGAGGTCGTGACTTTTCACTACCGCGGTTATCCGCCATCGACGGGCTCGCCGTCGGCCGAAGCGCTAATCGCCGATGCCCCTCTCGTCTATGATGCTGCCATTCGAGCGGCGAAGCCGGCGCGCGTGATTGCGGTCGGTTTCAGCATCGGCACTGGCGTCGCGGCGCAGCTTTCGGCCAGCCGCAAGCTCGACGGGTTGATCCTGGTAACCCCCTTCGATTCGCTCAAAGGCGTGGCCCAGTCGATGTATCCGTGGCTGCCGATAGGGCCGCTATTCGCCCATGACATCGACGCCGCCGGGCCGCTTCGGAAGAGCCACGTGCCGGTCGCAATCATCGCGGCTGAACGCGACGAAATCGTCGCCGGCGAGCGTACGGCAGCTCTCCGCGAGGTCGTTCCCAACCTGGTCTTCGACTGCACCATCAACCGCGCGGGGCACAACGACATTTACGCGCGGTCCGACTTCCAACTGGCAATGCGCGAGGCCCTGGTCAAGCTCTGCGGCTAGCGCCTCGTCACCCGGCCGGGCCGCTTATTGCGGCCGGGGCGATCCACCGAAGCACGCAACGTCGTACTGCGATATTGACGTGGTGTTCTTCTGGTTCTGGGCTTTCTCACCGGCATAGTTACTGCCCGAAACGCTGCTGCCCTCAGCAAAAGGTGAGCCGTTGATATTCGGGTTTCCGTTATCTTCAGCGGAATTGCCCGGCGGAGTTCCATCTCCGCAGTCGAGGGTCGCTCCAGGGACACCCACCTGCTGACCCGTGACATGGTTCGGAGAAATGCTGCCCGGTGCCGGCGGGGCACCGTAACTCGGCATTGCCATCCCGAGCGCTGGCCCAAGCACGAGTGCGCTGGCGCCAAGCAATGTCGCAATCCTCCTCATAAGGAAGTTCCTTTCTTCCCCTGTTTGCAAACCCCGACCGGAAAGAAACGCTCCGGGTCCGGAACGCCTCACACAGCGCCGCGTTCCCCGGCCTAGCTTGGGACAGTATACGGTTACCAAGCGGCTAAACGGCACTTGCAGGCTGCCGGAGCTCCATCCATATTCTTGATTTGAAGCGGCAAATCACTGCGGCGGATACGTTAACTGCCTTGCATAGTTGATTGTGCCATAAACCGGGCTAGCATGCCCAGGAGAGGTCGGTCGTTCGCGGCCGGGATATAAGGACTGGAATGACCAAGCTTTCAGGCGGCGACAGCAAGAGCACTCTCTATTGCTCATTCTGCGGCAAGTCGCAGCACGAGGTCAGGAAGCTGATCGCCGGGCCGACCGTGTTCATCTGCGATGAATGCGTCGAGCTGTGCAACGACATCATCCGCGAGGAATCGAAGTCGGCGCTGGTGAAGACCCGCGACGGGGTCCCGACGCCGTCGGAGATCTGCAAGGTTCTCGACGATTATGTAATCGGCCAGGACCGCGCCAAGCGCGTGCTCTCGGTCGCGGTCCATAACCACTACAAGCGACTGTCGCACGGCGCCAAGGCGGGCAACGACGTCGAGCTCGCCAAGTCAAACATCCTGCTGATCGGTCCGACCGGTTGCGGCAAGACGCTGCTGGCGCAGACGCTGGCGCGAATCCTCGACGTGCCCTTCACCATGGCCGACGCGACCACGTTGACCGAGGCGGGCTATGTCGGCGAGGACGTCGAGAATATCATCCTGAAGCTGCTCCAGGCCTCGGACTACAACGTCGAGAAGGCGCAGCGCGGCATCGTCTACATCGACGAAATCGACAAGATCAGCCGCAAGTCGGACAATCCCTCGATCACTCGCGATGTGTCGGGCGAGGGCGTCCAGCAGGCGCTCCTGAAGCTGATGGAGGGCACGACCGCTTCGGTCCCGCCGCAGGGCGGCCGCAAGCATCCGCAGCAGGAATTCCTGCAGGTCGACACGACCAACATCCTGTTCATCTGCGGCGGGGCGTTCGCGGGACTCGAGAAGATCATCTCCGACCGGATGCAGGGCAAGTCGATGGGCTTCGGCGCCCACATCGCCGCTCCGGACGAACGCAAGACCGGCGAGATCCTGCAGCATTGTGAGCCCGAGGACCTGCTGAAGTTCGGCCTGATCCCCGAGTTCGTCGGCCGTCTGCCGGTGATTGCGACCCTGCTCGACCTCGATGAGACGGCGTTGGTCAAGATCCTCGTCGAGCCCAAGAACGCGCTCGTGAAGCAGTATGCCAAGCTGTTCGATATGGAAGACGTGCAGCTCGAGTTTACCGACGACGCGCTTCATTCGATTGCGGTTAGGGCGGTCGACCGGAAAACCGGCGCCCGAGGACTGCGCTCAATCCTCGAGGGCATATTGCTTGACACCATGTTCGATCTTCCGTCGATGGATGGGGTCGGCGAGGTCCATATCGACCGCGACGTGGTCGAAGGCCGCAAGGAGCCGGTGCGGGTCTACGCCGCCAAGGATAAGACCGGCGACGCGGCCTAAAGCTTCGGGATCAGCGCCGGCGTCGAGTTGCGATAGTCCCTGAACTTTTCGCCGAACTGCTGCTCGAGCAGCCCGTCCTCGACCTGGGTGCGGATCGAGGTGCCCACCAAAAAGACTGGCAAAGCGACCAACAGTTGCGCCCAGTGGCCGAGCCCCGCGGCGAATGCGAGCAGGAACAGCAGCATTCCGAGGTAAATCGGGTGGCGCACACGTGCATATGGCCCGGTGCGTACCAACTCGTGGTCGCTGCGCATCCTTGCCACGAGGCTCCAGTTCCGACCCAGCTCACGCGAGCTTGCGGCGAATAAGCCGATCGCTCCGCCCATCAGCAGGAGGACCGCAGCCGTCCCGGCAATGCCGGCTGCGCTGAATGGCGAAAGCGTTGGCCTCACGGGGCCGAAACCCGCCAGGGCGATGCCGATGCTCTGGATCACGATCCCCAGCTGGGAACGCCGATCGCGCGTCGCGCCGGATTCCGCCTTCCGACGCGAGAGCGCCCTCAACAGGAAGATGAAGAAGACCAGTCCGCATCCCGAGAAGGTCCACAGCTGCAGCGGACTGATGGGTACGGCGAACGGCATTATCCCGCCCGATAGGGCCAGTGTATTAATTGGTCAACACACTCGCTAACGCAGGCCGCGAACCGCGGCCATCAGCTGCGCGCCGTATCGCTCCATCAGGTGCGCGTCGCGGCCATAAGGGTCGGGCATGAACTGAACTCCACCTGCCGTCGGCTGCGCCGTCAGATAGGTCATGTAGACCGGCACCGGCTTGGGCAGGTCGACCTCTTCCTCGACCTTGGGATCGTGGCCCTTGGGCACGTAGCCGCCGAACAGCCAGGTCGCGAGGCGCTTGTAATCCTCGACGCGCACGCAGCCGTTGCTGATCCACAGCTCGTTCTTCGTGAAATGCTCTTTCTCGGGCGAATCATGGAGGTAGATGCCGAAATAGTTGGGCAGCATGAACTTCATCATGCCCATCGAGTTCGCCGGGCTGGGGAGGCGGCGAAGCCGGACGTCCTGCCGGCCATCGACCACCGCCTGCCAGTCGACATCGTGCGGGTCGATGGTCTTGGCATCGTCGCTATAGTCGGTGAGCACCTGATACTCGCGCTCCGTCAGATAGCCCACGCCCTGGGCGACGACGCGCGGACCGATGAGGCTGCGCACCAGCTCCGGCGGCACGTTCCAATAGGGATTCACGCTCGCATATTTGATGTAGGCGGCCATCATCGGTGTGGCCGTCTCTGCCTTGCCCACGACGATTTTCATCTCGTCGACCTTGCGGCCGTTCTCCCACATCGACAGGCGCGCATCGCCGGCGTCGACCAGCACGTATTTGCGCTGCTCCTCGGGCGCGGGGAGCCGCCTGGCGCGCTCCATGTTGATGATGATCAGCTGCTCATAATATTGCGCGCCGCGGTTCAATGCCTCGATTGTTCCGGCGCCGGCGATCCCGTCGGGCTTGATCCCGTGGACGGATTGAAACTCCTTGACCTGCGCCGCGAGCGCCGCGTCATATTTGGAGCCGTCGGGGAGGCCGAGGCGAGTGCGGAGGGCGGCGACCCTGTCCCCGGTCGTGCCGAGCTTCAGCGTCGGCCCGGCGGGGATCGGGAGCTGCGGCAGGCTCGCCCAGCGCTGCTGGTACCTGACCAGGCCGCGGCGGAGGTCGGTGTAGATCGGGTTGACCGCCGAGTAGAAGTCGACCGGCGCCCCGCTCCAGGCGGCGAACGCCATGTCGCCGGCTCCGGCACTGTCGTGGACGGCCCGCGGGACCAGGCCCTCGTCGATGTAGATCATGTCGACGCCCTGCTCGATCGCCGGGGGCAGGTCGATCGGCTCGAGCGCCGGGGATTTGTTCGGCTCGGCCGCCGGCGATTGCCACGCCTGCCCCTGCGTCGCGGGCCGCGCCATCCAGGGCTCGGCAACCGCTGCCTGGCCGCCCGGCTGGGCCTGCGGTGGAGGCGGAGGCGGAACCGGTCCGGGTACGGGCCAGTTGCCGTTCCACTGCGCGAAAGCCGCAGCGGGAAGCGTCAGCGCGACAAGCGCGAAAAGGGAATGGCGCATTTTCACCTGGCTATAGATAGGGAAGGAAACTGAACGATTACAGAATCATCCATTCACTTCCGGCGCGATTTACTCACCTTCCAGCGGCAGCGTGTCGCGTTCGACCCTGGGAGCGCCGAGCTTTTCCGCGATCCGCTCGACTTCTGCGTCGGTCGGTGGTTCGGGCAGCTCCTCTCCCGGTGCCAGAGCCTCGTCCGGAATTCCGGGACCGGTTCCCGCGATGGTCTCGTTGAGGGGGCGGTCGTTGGGGCCCGTGCTGATCTTTTCCCGGTCGTCGGCCATCTCGCAGTCTCCTGTTGATCCCTTTGGGGTGTCAGCGAGTGGAGCGGGCCGAATGTTCCTGGCTTTGTTGCGCGAGCAAAGAGGGTCGCCCATATACTAGTCCATGACTCGATTTCTTCCCATCCTGCCGCTCCGCGACATCGTCGTATTCCCCCATCGCATCGTTCCCCTGTTCGTCGGGCGCGAGAAGTCGGTTGCGGCGCTCGAGGCGGCGATGGCCGCGGACAAGGAACTGTTTCTGGTTGCCCAGCTCGATCCGGGCGAGGACGATCCTGATCGCGACGCGCTCTACGACCTTGGCGTAATCGCGACGGCGATGCAGCTCCTGAAGCTGCCCGACGGCACCGTTCGGGTGCTGGTCGAGGGCGTGAAGCGAGCCCGTCTCGTCGATCTCGTTGCGCGCGACGGTTACTCGGTTGCCGAGATCGAGGAGGTCGAGGAGGACGACGCCGGCGGACCCGAAGCGCAGGCGCTGATGCGTTCCGTCATCGACCAGTTCGAAAATTACGCAAAGCTCAACAAGCGCCTTCCTCCGGAGACCGGAATCCAGCTCGGGGAGATCGAGGACGCTTCCGCGCTCGCCGACGCGGTAGCCTCCAACCTCTCGATCAAGGTCGCCGACAAACAGGCGCTGCTCGG
>JAXDPR010000154.1:0-5107 GCA_034668265.1 Sphingomonadales bacterium | reverse complement strand
TACGCTACCGCGGATACAGGGAAATGCTCTACCGCTGAGACGCATGTTTTGGCCCGCTCGCAGGCAGCCTTCGCAGTGAGCACAGGGGCGGCATTGAGAGGCGCCGTCGATGGAGATAAGCCCACCGCAAAGAGTAAGGCGGCTATGTTCGTCAATGCCGTTGCGCTTTGTGCCATCAGCAAACACTAGCTTCGCCGCTAGTGTCTGCAATGGGTCGAAAGCGGACGATCACGCCTTCAACGAATTTGCTGTCCTACAGCCGCCCATTTGTGCCTTAAGATGATCGATGCGGTGCCCCCCGATCGCCCGACTTTCGCTATCAGGTTCATGGCTTTCCGGAGAAGCACACGCGCACGTACATAGTGTCAACTTTGTCAACTTCGCGGCTTGTCCAGTTGCTTCGCCGGATTGCTTCGCTACGCTCGGACGCGAGGGGAAAGGGGGGAGCCCAACGAACATGAAGAACTGGAACGTCCGCAAGACGGTCGTCGCCCGCGAAGACATGCCCGAGGAGCATCGGCTAAAGCGGTCGCTCTCCTGGCCACACCTCGTCGCGCTTGGCGTTGGCGCCATCGTGGGAACCGGCATCCTGACTCTGATCGGAGTCGGCGCCGGCAAGGCCGGTCCCGCGGTCATTCTCTCCTTCGCCATCGCTGGCGCGATCTGCGCCTGCGCCGCGCTTGCTTATGCCGAAGTCGCGACCATGATCCCCGCCTCGGGATCGGCATACACCTACAGCTACGTCGTGTTCGGTGAGCTGATCGCCTGGATGATCGGTGTCGCCTTGATCCTCGAATATACTTTGGTGGTTAGCGCGGTCGCGGTCGGCTGGTCGGGCTATGCCGCCGGCTTCCTGAACTCGATCGGCCTCGGCCTGCCCGGCGCTTTGGTCCAGGGCCCCGCGCTCGGCGGAGTGATCAACCTGCCGGCGATCTTCATCATCTGGGTCGTCGCCGGCCTGCTGATGGCCGGAACGCGCGAAAGCGCCACGCTCAATGCCGTGCTGGTGGCGATCAAGATTGCCGCACTCGCCTTGTTCGTCGCGGTCGCGTTGCCGGTGTTTAACGCCGACCACTTCCACCCGTTCATGCCGTTCGGCTTCCCCAAGTCGGGCCCGCCCGGCAGCGAAGTCGGGGTGATGGCCGCGGCGGCGATCATCTTCTTCGCCTTCTACGGCTTCGATGCGATTGCGACCGCGGCCGAGGAAGCCAAGAACCCCAGCCGGGATCTCGCCATCGGCATCGTTGGATCGATGGCGGTATGCGTGCTCATCTACATGGTCGTCGCCGCCGCCGCGATCGGCGCCGTCGCGACCACCGGCTTTTCCGGCAGCGCGGAGCCGCTGGCGCTCATCCTGCGCGACATCGGCCAGCCGTGGGCGGCGCGGGTACTGGGAGCGTCCGCCGTCATCGCACTGCCGACGGTCATCCTCGCCTTCTTCTACGGTCAGAGCCGGATCTTCTTCACCGTCGCCCGCGACGGCCTGCTGCCGAGCAGTCTGGCCCGCGTTTCGCGGCGTGGGACGCCGGTGCGGATCACCATCTTCACCGCCGTCGTCACCTCGGTCTTTGCCGGTCTCATCCCCTTGGCCAGCATCGCCGCGCTGGCCAATGCCGGGACGCTCGCCGCCTTCGTCGCGGTTTGCGCCGCGATGCTTGTGCTGCGCCGCCGCGAGCCGGAAGCCGAGCGCAAGTTCCGCGCGCCGCTCCCGTGGCTGGTCGGCCTTGGCGGCATCTTCGGCTGTATTTACCTCTTCATCAGCCTGCCGAGCCGCACCCAGATTTTCTTCTTCAGCGCACAGGTGATCGGCCTTGTCCTCTACGCCATCTACGGCAGCCGGGCTGCCGAGCGGGCCAGGGCTGGATGACGCATTGATGCCGAGCGCCGCCGCGCCCGAGGAGAAGGGGCGGATCAACATCCCTTTACTGGTCGCTGTGCTGCTGATCCCCGCGGTACTCGGCAGCTCGCAGACGATCTTCAACGACGGCGACGTCAGCTGGCACATCGCCACCGGCGAGTGGATACTCGACCATCGCGCGATCCCGCACTTCGACCCATTTTCCTATACCTGGCTCGGCAAGCCATGGGTGCCGATCGAATGGCTGGCGGAGGTGATCTACGCGACCGCCTATCGGCTGGACGGGTATGCCGGGGTGGCGGCGCTGGTGACGGCGGCGCTGATGGCGCTGCACGCGACGGTCTATCTCAATAGCAGCCGCTGGATCCGGGCTTCTCTCTTGCCCGTCGTCGCGATGGACTTCGTGCTGATCCCGATGCTGTCTGCGCGGCCTCACGTCCTTACCTGGCCTTTACTCGCCCTATGGACCCTGCTGATGCTCCGCGCGCGGGAGCAGGAGCGCGCGCCGCCGCTCGCTGCCGCCGCGCTGATGATCGTCTGGACGAACCTGCACGGCGGTTTCGTCTTCGGCCTCGCAATCGCCGCCGCCTTTGGGCTCGAGGCGCTGGTCGACTCGCCCGACAAGCCGCGCGCCTTCCGGCAGTGGCTGGTCTTCGGAATCGCCTGCGCGCTTGCCTGTCTGGTCAACGGCAATGGCTTCGAAGGCGCGCTTCACCCGCTGCGCTTCACGCAGTTGAAGATGCTGCCGCTGATCGACGAGTGGAAGCCGTCGTCGCCGGCACGCACACCGTTCTTCTTCGCGGTCCTGGCAGTGACGCTGGCGCTGGTTGCGTGGAAACGGCCGCGCCTGCCTTGGGTGCGATGGCTGCTCCTTGGCGGCATGCTCGGCCTCGCCATGCTTCAGGTCCGCCACCAGGCGATGCTCGCGATCCTCGCTGCGATGATCCTGCCGCAGGGCTTTGCCCGTGGAGCAGGGCTGCCGGCCGGCACCGACCGGCTATCAGGCCGGATCGCGCTCGCCGGAGCAGCACTGCTGGTCGTGGTGCGCGCGGTCATGCCGCTGCAGCCGCCAGACAATGAGGCCAATCCGTGGAAACTGATTGCCGCCGTGCCGCGTGAGCTTCGCCCGCAGCATGTGCTCAACGGTTATTCGATGGGAGGTCCGCTGATTCTCTCCGGGATCCGCCCCTATGTTGACGGGCGCGGCGACATGTATGGCGATGAGCTGGTCGTCGACTATGCGAACATCGTCCACGGCGACGAGAGGGCATTCGGGGCGGCGGTCCAGCGATGGAACATCCGCTGGGTGATGCTTCCCGTTGAAAGCAAGCTCATTCCTGTAATCGCACGCTCGCCGGAGTGGCGGCTGGTGGTGCGCGACAAGGTCGGCGTGATCTACGTCCGGGTTTCGCCCGGAGGATGATGCCGATGGAGGGAAAGGGAAGGTGGGAGGGTTCCCCCCATCGGCGTCCCGAAAGTCGAAGCTTACCTCATAATTAACTGGAATAATACATGTCGAATTCAACGGGGCTCGGCGTCGTCTCCCAACGCATAACCTCTTCCCATTTCAGTTCTGTGTAAGCGTCGATCTGGTCCTCGCTGAACACGTCGCCGCGGGTGAGGAAGGCGCGGTCGTTCTGGAGGCTGACCAGCGCCTCGCGGAGCGATCCGCAGACCGTGGGCACGTTGACGAGCTCCTGCGGCGGCAGGTCGTAGAGGTTCTTGTCCATCGGGTCGCCGGGGTGGATCCGGTTCTGGATCCCGTCGAGCCCGGCCATGAGCAGCGCCGAGTAGGCAAGGTAGGGATTGGCGAGAGCGTCGGGAAAGCGGAACTCGACTCGCTTGGCTTTCTCTCCGGCGCCGTAGGGGATTCGGCACGAGGCTGAGCGGTTGCGACTCGAATAAGCGAGCAGCACCGGCGCTTCGAACCCGGGGACGAGGCGCTTGTAGCTGTTGGTCGTCGGGTTGGTGAAGGCGTTCAGCGCGCGGGCGTGCTTGATCACGCCGCCGATGAAATAGAGCGCCATCTCGCTCAGGCCCGCATAGCCGTTGCCGGCGAACAAGGGCTTCTTGCCCTTCCAGATCGACATGTGGGTGTGCATGCCGGAGCCGTTATCCCTGGCGATCGGCTTGGGCATGAAGGTCGCGGTCTTGCCGTAGGCGTGAGCGACCATGTGCACGACATATTTGTAGATCTGCATCCGGTCGGCGGTCTCGACCAGCCCGCCGTAGGTCAGGCCGAGCTCGTGCTGGGACGCGGCAACCTCGTGATGGTGCTTGTCCATCGGCAGGCCCATCTCGAGCATCGTCGCGACCATCTCGCCGCGGATGTCCATCGCGCTGTCGACCGGCGCGACGGGGAAATAGCCGCCCTTGGCGCGCGGGCGGTGGGCGAGGTTGCCGCCTTCATATTCGCGCATGGTGTTGGTCGGCAGCTCGATGTCGTCGATCTTGAACCCGCTGGCAGCATAGCCGTCCTCGAAGCGGACGTCGTCGAACATGAAGAATTCGGCTTCGGGGCCGACGAACAAAGTGTCGCCGATGCCGGTCTGCTTGAGATAAGCCTCGGCGCGGGTCGCGGTCGATCGGGGGTCGCGGCCGTAGAGCTCGCCGGTCGACGGCTCGACGACGTTGCAGAACAGCACCATCATCGGGGTCGCACTGAACGGATCGACATAGGCCGCGTCGAGGTCGGGCTTCAGGATCATGTCGGACTCGTTGATCGCCTTCCAGCCGGCGATCGACGAGCCGTCGAACATCAGGCCGTCGGTCAGCGCGTCCTCGTCGATCACGACCGAGGCCATGGTCAAATGCTGCCACTTGCCCTTGGGGTCGGTGAAGCGGAGGTCGACCCAGTCGATTTCCTCGTCCTTGATCCGCGACAGGATGGTGCCCGGGTTGTTCGCCATGATGTGTTGCCCTCGCTCAAAAAATTCTTCGTCACGCCCGACCGGGAAATGCCGAGCGCCGGCTGCGGGGCCGGCGACGACGATGCGATTCGAGCTTGGGACTCCAGATTCCGGAGCGCGCGCCGAGAGTCAGGAGGGCGGCGAATATTTCACCGCTGCTGTTGCGCTATCACGGAAACGCAGTGACTATGTCGAATGCTGATCGCGCTCATCGTGCCGCTGGTGCTCGCGACCCTGCTGTTCATGATGATCCTCGTGCGCTCGGCCGTGAAACGCCGTGCTATCCCGAACCTTGAAGCGATCGTCGTCGGCGCCGTGGTGAACTTCTTCGACACGCTTG
>JAXDPR010000153.1:0-7521 GCA_034668265.1 Sphingomonadales bacterium | reverse complement strand
CGTCACCAGCGTCCGGCCATTGCGCGCTGAGCAGAGCACTTCGAGGAAGCGATCGTTGAACGGCTGCAGCATCGACGCGAGGTGTATTCCCCTGCGCGAGTTGCTGAGGAACGGTCCTTCGATATGGATCCCGACCACTCCGGGCACGCCCCTGTCGATCGCTTCGTCGACCGCCGCGATCGCCCGCCCGATGACCGAAAAATCGTCGCTGATCAGTGTTGGGAGAAGGCCGGTCGTGCCGAACCGGCGATGGGCGGCCGCCATGATCGCGATCGTTTCAACCGACGGATCGTCATTAAAAAGGCGGCCCCCGCCGCCATTCACCTGGACGTCGATGAAGCCGGGCATGAGCAGGTCGCCGGCAAGATCGACGCGCTCGCAGTCAGGTGCATCTTCGCTAATTGCGGCAATCCGACCGTTCTCGATCACCACGCAAAGATCGCTCCGGATTTCATCGCGAAGCACCAAGCGGCCGTTGATGAGTGCCGTCGCCATTACAGTGTCTCGGTGACTTTGGTGAGGTGAGCCGGACGATCGGGGTCCAGGCCCCGATGCAGAGCGAGCGCATTCGCAAGCCGATAGAAGCTCGCGATCTGAAGGATCGGAACGATCATTGGATCTGACGGAATTACCGGCAGGATCGTTCCGGGCGCCCCTGGCACGCCGGCACTGATGACGCGCGCGCCGCGCCCGGCGAATTCGGTTGCGAGCGAGGCGACGCTTTCCAGGCTCTCGTCCGGCTGCCCGAAAAGCAGGACTGGGAAGTCCTTGCGCACGACGGCCATCGGGCCGTGGCGGACCTCGGCCGCACTGAAACCCTCGGCCTGGATCCCGCAGGTTTCCTTGAGCTTTAGAGCCGCCTCCTGCACGACACCAAGCGCATGGCCGCGGCCAACGACGAACATCGATGTCGTCGCGCTCAACTCCGGCAAAGCGGCACTCCAGTCGAGTTTCCATGCTTCGGAAAGCTTGGCGGGCAATCCCGACAGCACCGACTCGATCCCCGAATCCGCGGTCCAAGCTGCCAGCAGGTCGATCGTCGCGGCGAGGCTGGCGATGAACGACTTGGTTGCAGCAACGCTTCGTTCGGGCCCGGCACATAGCGGAATGACGACGTCGGCCATTGCCGCCAGCGGGGAATCCTCATCGTTGACCATGGCGACGAGCAACGCACCTTGCGCGCCTGCGTGTCTCGCCGTCGCCAGCAGGTCCGGGCTGCGTCCCGATTGTGACAGGGCGAGAACCACGGTCCCGCCGAGATCGGGCGTCGAATCATAGATCGATCCCACCGACGGCGACGCCGAGCTCGTCAGAACTCCGGCACGGGTTTCGATCAGATAGCGAGCAATGGTCGCGGCGTGATCGGAGCTGCCGCGCGCAAGCGTGACCACGGCGCGCGGTTTAGAAGCGCGCAGCTTCCGGCCGAGGTCCGCGATCGTGTCGGCATTTCGGCGGCGCTGCTGGCGAACCACGGCTGACGCTTGCGCGGCTTCGCGGAACATCCACGTCGACTCAGGCGCGACAGAGGCGGACAAGAGCTGCCTTCCCCCCATGCGCGGCTAGCCGCCGGCGACGTTGAGTTCGGCGACGAAGTCGTAAGCGTCGCCGCGATAGTATGATTTTGTGAATTCGACCGTCCGCCCGTCGGCGGCAAAGCCGCGGCGCTCGATCTCGAGGCCCGCCGAGCCTGGCTCGATTCCGAGCAATTCAGACTGCTCAGGCGTGAACAGGACAGCCCGCAGCCGCTGCAGGACCCGAACCGGACGTGCCGGGCCCAAGGCGTCGTAAAGCGACTCGCCGACAGCATCGAGCGACCGAAGCGAATCCTTCGGCACCGTGGCGTGCTCAAGCGCCATCGACTCGCCGTCCGCGTAGCGGATGCGGACGAGCCGATAGACCGGAGTTCCCGGGCCGAGACCGAACGCCAGCGCTTCTTCGGGCATCACCGTGCCCTCATTCCGGGAAATCCATTCGCTATGGGGTTGCCTGCCGCGTGACAGCATGTCTTCGCTAAACGACGAAATCGTCGCAAAATTCTTCTCGACTCGCGCAGCGACGAACGTGCCGGCCCCGTGACGCCGGTTCAGCAGTCGCGCGTGAACAAGGCCGTCGAGAGCCTTGCGCACGGTGACGCGCGAAATGCTGTAGGCGTTGGCGAGCTCACGCTCGGGTGGGAGCGCTTCGTCGGGCGACAGGACCTGACGCTCGATCGCCGACCGCAGCACGCGCTGCAGCTGGAGGTACAGCGGTGCGCTGCTCTGGCTATCCAGTCGTCCAACGCGATCGACGAACATCATGCTTCCTTTTTGCGCCCTTAGTTTGAGGCGTCGCTAAGTCCTTTTCAATACCAAAGTGTGACAAAAATTTGCATTGGTGTTATTTTTGGTATTGCAATTGGTCTTGGTTTGGAGGCTAATGGGCATACAGGGCCAGTGGAAGCAGAAGTGCGCTCAAGCACCATCCGCTGGAGATTTTGGTCGTATTTTGGTCCGGCCATTCGGACAGTCTTCAGAGGGGGAAGGCCAATGTTTGAGGCTCGAGTCAATCTGCGCAAGGCGCTTCTTGGCTGTACCGTTAGCGTCCTCGCGCTGTCGATCGCGGCGCCCGCTTTTGCCCAGGACAATGTTCCGCCCAACAGCGCCAAGCCGCAGCCGAACGCCACCTCCGATCCCAGTCCGGGCCAGCCGGCCGGAACGAACGCCGACAAGGTCGAAAAGGATGCGATCGTCATCACCGGCCTGCGCGCTTCGATCCAGGCGTCGCTCGACCGCAAGCGGCGGTCCGACATCGTCTCGGAAGTCGTGACCGCACAGGACATCGGCAAGTTTCCGGACAAGAACGTCGCCGACTCGCTCGGCCGCCTGACCGGCGTCAACGTCGTCACCGGCTCGGCCAACGCCGGCGGGTTCGCGGAAAACCAGAACGTGTCGATCCGCGGCACCGATCCGTCGCTGAACCTCACGCTCTTGAACGGCCACGCGATCGCCACCGGCGACTGGTTCGTGCTCGACCAGACCAACGGCGGCCGGAGCTTCGACTTCAGCCTGTTGCCGTCCGAGGTCGTCGGCCGTCTCGAAGTCTACAAGGCGAGCGAAGCCGATATCGTCGAAGGCGGCGTAGGCGGCACGATCAACGTCATCACGCGCCACCCGCTCGACCTCCCCGAGACGAGCTTCACGGTCACCGGGCAGGCCAATTACAACGATCTTAGCGACAAGTGGGCGCCGCAGTTTTCGGGCCTTGCAAGCTGGCACAACCCGGCCGGAACATTCGGCGTGCTGGCGACCGGATTCTACCAGGAACGCTACCTGCGCCGCGATGGGCAGGAGTTCCTCGGCTACACCAGCTATGCGAACTTCAACGGGACTGGCCAGACGGTCGCCGCTCCCAACCTCATCGGATCGGCCTATTTCACCCAGAAGCGGGTGCGAAAGGGCGGCACGGCCGAAATCCAGATTAGGCCGAGTCCCGAGTTCGAGCTCGACATCAACGGACTCTACTCGCGGCTCGACGCGAACAACGTCAACCGCAACTCAATGGCGTGGATCAGCAACGCGATTGCCAACAATTCGACGCCCGGCACACCAGGATACGCGCTAGGCGCCTACACGGTCACCAACGGTTATCTAACATCGGCCACCTTCAACAACGCGTCCGCCACGGGCGTTCCTGTGAACGGCCGGGTGCAGGATGACATCTACCGCCAGGCCTTGTCCTCGAGCTGGGACATCAACGCCGACGCAACCTGGCACATCAGCGATCGGGCGAAGCTCTCCGGGCAGGTCGGCTACACCGATGGCAAGGGCGAGACGACCGACACCTACGCCTGGGAAACCTACTGGCACACCGGGGTGAACTACCAGTTCGGCAACAAGGGAGCGACGGTGAACTACCCTGGCCTCCCGGCCGATGTCACCTCGCCCGCCTATCTCAACAATTTCTACAGCTGGTCGTGGGGCGGCCACATCACCGCGCCGGACAAGGAATTGTACGGCCGCGCCGACCTGCAGTATGATTTCCCCAACAGCGTCCTCAAGTCGATCAGCGTCGGCGGGCGCTATACAGATCACAAGCACTCGCTCAATTACATCGCTTATGCCTGGCCCGGAAACGGGATGTTTTCCGGAACGCAGCTGGTGAACCTCGGCACGGTGTTTGCGGGCGGAGTCACGCCGTCAGACTATGGGCAAGGCCTCAACGGCGCGACGGGCTACTCCTTCTCCGACCAGCAGAAAGTGCTTGCGGAGTTGGCGACGCAAGGCGGCCGCCATTTCGACGTCTATCCGCAGGCGAGCTTTTCGGTGAAGGAGAAGACCGGGGCGCTCTACGCGATGGCCCGCTTCGACGACGACAGTCACTGGCGAGGCAACATCGGCGTCCGAGCGGTGCATACCGATCTCAATACCGTGCAGTACACGGCGACCCCGTTGAAACCGGGCGGTCTCGAGCCGGTCCTTTCGATTTTTTGCCCGCTCCAGGCGGATAATAGGAATTGGTGCGACACAAATCGAACCAGTCGTAAGTATTGGGACTTTCTGCCGAGCGCGAACGTCACCTACGCCGTGCAGCCCGACTTGCTGCTGCGCGCCGGTGTTGCGCGCGTCATGTCGCGTCCGGGATATGCGCAACTCGCCGGAGCATTCACCCTCAATGATACCATTTTCACCGGATCCGCTGGCGGCAACCCCAACCTCAAGCCGTTCCGTGCCTGGGACTTCAACGGGGCCGTGGAATGGTATTACGGGAAGCAGGCGCTGCTTTCGGTCAACGTCTTCTACCTCGACATCTCGAATTACATCACGACTGCGACCTTCCAGGAATTCCATACCACCTTACGCGACACCGCCGGACATCTTTACACCATGTCGGGTCCTGTGAACGGCCCCGGCGGGCATAACATTGGCTTCGAGGTCAATTGGCAGCAGCCGATCGCCTACGGCTTCGGAGTGATCGCGAACTACACCTATGCCGACGCCAAAGCGAAAGGCGGCGGAGTGATCGACGGCAACTCGAAGCACACCTACAACCTCACGGGTTACTTCGAGAACGATCTGCTGAGCGCGCGCCTGGCCTACACCTACCGCTCGAAATTCCGCAGCGGTATCGATCGGTCGACGCCGATGTGGCAGGACAATTTCGGGAGCCTGGACGGATCCTTGATCGTCAACGTCACCAAGAACCTTGCGCTGACCGCCGACGCCCAGAATTTGCTCAACCGGAAGCTCTACTATTTCGTCGGCGATCCTTCGATACCCAGGGCCTATTACAACAACGGCCGGACCTTCTGGGTTGGCGGTAAGGCTACGTTCGGTGGCAATCCGCCACCGCCGCCGCCGCCGCCTCCGGCGCCTCCTCCTCCTCCGCCTCCGGCAACGCAAACCTGCGCCGACGGATCGGTGATCGAGGTTACGGCAACGTGCCCGGCTCCGCCGCCACCACCGCCACCGCCGCCGCCGGCGCCTGAGCGCGGCCAGTAGGACCAGGCCTGAACGGTGTTGGCCGAGGATCGCTAGTCCGGTTACCCGAGGAACGCCGCCGGAGCCTTTTCCCGGCGGCGTTTTCTCTTGAGAGCTACTACGGAACAGCCCATGCCTCACGACCGTGCGCCTGGTCTCGAAGATGAGCGGCCGCTGATGGCGAGACGGATGCGTGCTACACTGTTCGCCGCGGTCGTGTCGCTTGGCATGACGGCGGCGAATGCGGCAGGTTCCGCTTCGGACCCGCCGTTGTTGCCGATGCCGGCGAACGTCAGCATCGGAACCGGAACTTTCTCATTCAGCGGCGCGCATATCCAGGCTTCCGACGCAGGCGAGCGTGCCGCTGCTGACCGACTGCGCGACCTGCTCGCACGAAGCCGCGGTCCCCGCCTTGCCCTTGCGCCTCACGGACAAATCCGTTTCCGCCGCGATTCGAAGGTCGCGGGCGCCGAGGCTTATCGGATTGCGGTCACGCACCACGGAGTCGACGTAACGGCAGCGAGCAATGCGGGCCTCTACTATGGCGCGGAAACGCTGTGGCAGCTGATGAGCGCGGGCAAGCGCATTCCGGCGCTGACCATCGCCGACCGGCCCGCCTTCGCCTGGCGCGGAGTCATGCTGGACTCCGCCCGCCACATGCAGCCGGTCGCCCACATCAAGCAACTCATCGACCGTATGGCGATGAGCAAGCTGAACCTGCTCCATTGGCACCTCAGCGACGACCAGGGATGGCGGATTGAAATCGATCGCTATCCGCGGCTGACGTCGGTCGGCGCGTGGCGCCAGGAGGCGGGCGCGGCCGGCGTCGACCCACGCACAGGCAAGCCGATCCTCTACGGCGGCTATTATACGAAAGGCCAAATCCGCGAGATCGTCGCCTTCGCCCGCAGCCGACACATCACGATCGTTCCCGAGATCGACATGCCGGGCCATGCGACGGCGATCATCGCCGCCTATCCGCAGCTCGCCTCAATCCCCACCCCGCCGAAGTCTCCGAGCCACGACTGGGGCATCCTCCCCAATCTCCTCAACCCGGACGATGCGACCTTCACCTTCATCGACAATGTCCTCGACGAGGTGATGGCGCTCTTCCCCGGCCCGTACATCCATGTCGGCGGCGACGAAGCGGTGAAGGATCAGTGGCGGGCCAACCCGGCGATCCAGGCGAAGATTAAGTCGCTCGGGCTGAAGGACGAGGACGCGCTGCAAGGCTGGTTCACCGCTCGCGTCGGCAGCTACCTGACCAGGCGCGGCCGGCGGCTGGTCGGCTGGGACGAAATCCTCGGCGGCAAGGTTCCGGGCGATGCGGTGGTGATGTCGTGGCTCGGCATCGTCGGGGCGATCACGTCGGCCAAATCGGGTCACGATGCCGTGCTTGCAGCCTCACCCATCCTCTACCTCGACCATATGCAGAGCGATTCCGGCGACGAACCGCCCGGGCGCGCGGAGATCTTCGGCTGGCGTGACCTTTACAATTTCGACCCGACGCCAGGAGCGCTTACGAGTGACGAGCGCCGGCACATTCTCGGCCTTCAGGCAAACCTTTGGACCGAGCATGTGCGGACCCTGCAATATGCCGACCGGATGCTGTGGCCGCGGGCAGCGATCGTCGGCGAGCTTGCGTGGTCCAATTCGAACAAGGATTGGCCAGGCTTCTCGGCCCGGTTGGTCGCGGACATGGGTCGCTGGCAACGGATGGGCCTAAACTTGGACCTCACTCCGCTGGAGGCCGAATCCAGTTTCACCGGAAGCGGCGGCGCAATCACAGCGGCGCTGCGACAGCCCGCGGCGATCGGCACGTTGCGGTACAGTGTCGATGGAACGGCCGTGTCGGCTCGCTCGCCGGTATATACCGGACCTCTGACCCTGAAACCGGGTGCGAGACTTGCCGCCCAGGCATTCGAAGGTGCGCAACCGCTCGGCGCGCCACGCCGGTGGGTCATCAGCGACGCAATGCCCCGCACCCGCAGCGCGAGTGAAATGGAGCTGTGCGGCAATGCGATCGCGCTTCGGCTCGAAGATGACGGCCCGACGAACGGCAAGC
>JAXDPR010000152.1:0-3333 GCA_034668265.1 Sphingomonadales bacterium | reverse complement strand
ACCGCCTCGCCGCCGACGGCACCCCGCAGCTGGTAAGCTCGGTCATTTGCCCCGGCGGGCAGGGCGACGTGTCGATCGTCGGCAACCTCTTGATCATGTCCGTCGAACAGACCCGCGGCCGCGTCGATTGCGGGCTCCAGGGGGTCAGCCAGGACGTCAGCCCCGAGCGTTTCCGCGGAATCCGGATCTTCGACATCAGCGACCGAACGCGCCCGGTCCAGGTCGGCCAGGTGCAGACCTGCCGCGGCTCGCACACCCACTCGGTCGTCTCCGCCACCGGCGGCTCGATCATCGTCTATGTCTCGGGCACCGCCCAGGTCCGCAAAACCGAAGAGCTGCCCGGTTGCGTCCCCGAGGCGGCCGATCCGCGGACCGCGCTGTTCCGCATCGACGTGGTGGAAATCCCGATTGCCCATCCCTCGCAAGCGCGGATCATCGATAGCCCCGCGGTCTTCGCCGATCACGGGGATCTCGCCGGCCTGTGGCGGGGCGGCGCTCACGGGGAGGGCACGCAGGAGACCAGCCGCACCGACCAATGCCACGACATCACCGTCTTCCCGACGCGCTCGCTTGCCGCGGGCGCCTGCTCGGGCAACGGCATCATCTTCGACATCGCCGATCCGAGGAAGCCGCGCCGGATCGACGTCGTGTCCGATCCGACCTTCTCTTATTGGCATTCGGCCACGTTCAACAACGACGGCAGCAAGGTCATCTTCACCGACGAATGGGGCGGCGGCGGTCGGCCGCGTTGCCGGATCCAGGACCCGCGCGAATGGGGCGCGGACGCCATCTACGACATCGTCGACGGCAGGCTCCAGTTCCGCGGCCACACCAAGCTTCCGGCGATCCAGACCGACCAGGAGAATTGCGTCGCGCACAATGGTTCGATCGTCCCGGTGCCGGGGCGCGATATCTTCGTCCAGGCCTGGTACCAGGGCGGCATCTCGGTGATGGACTTCACCGATTCCGCCCATCCGGCCGAGATCGCCTATTTCGACCGTGGGCCGATCAACGGCGACCAGATGATCCTCGGCGGCTTCTGGTCCGCTTACTGGTATCACGGCCGCATCTACGGGACCGAGATCGCGCGCGGCCTCGACGTGTTCGCACTCACGCCCGGCCCGCAGATGACGGAGAATGAGATCGCCGCCGCTATGCTCGCGGACCAGGGCCGGGTCTATAATCCGCAGCAGCAATTCCCCGTCACCTGGCCCGACCATCCGGTCGTCGCGCTCGCCTATCTGGACCAATTGCAGCGCAGCAATACTGTCGCGCCTGCCGACGTGGCATCCCTTCGGAGCGCATTGACGGCAGCGCGTTCCGTCGTCGACGCGCACCGGCACGATAGCGCGCTCGCCGGCCGGATCGACGGGCTCCTTGGAAGCATCAAACCACCGGCCAACCCCGATCCCGCGAGCCAGCGGCGCGAGGCCGCTTTGCGCAAGACGCTGTCGGCAATTGTCGCCCAGCTGCGCTAAAGGCGTTTCGCCCAGATGATGAGGCCGCTGGCGACGGTCACTGGCCGATAGCCCAGAGCGCGGGCCTGCTCGGCGAGCTCCATTTCCTGCGCCGGCTGAACGTCGGGATAGACGCCGGTGACGATCGCGGCGGGGGGCTGGTCACCAAGCGACCCGGCCTGGTCACGAGTGACGACCTGCCATTCGCGCGCCTGCCCAGCCGAGATGAAGCCGCGCGTCCGGTAAAGGAACGGGCCGGCCGCGAACCGTCGATCGATGTCGGCCTTCGCGTCGGGGACGTACTGGCCCGCCAGTGTGGCGATCGGTCCCGAGATGTGTTGCGCGCGCAGTGCCGCGCCGAGGGCGTCAGCCCGCCGCTGCGCGTCCAGCGCCGGCGGGATTCCTGCGCTCGCTGCGTGCACGGCCCACGCGGCCACTGGTACGAGCCCGGCGCCGACGGACACTGCCCACACTCCCTTGAGCCAGGCCGGCCGGCGCTGGCTCTCGCTGAACAACAGCGCCGCCAGGACGAACAGGGGCGGCAGCGCGGGAAGCAGATAGAAGATCTGGAACGGCCGGTTCAGCGCCGCGCTGACGAGGCCGCCGAGCGACGCCGCCAACATCACCCGCCGGCTCCGATCGCCCAGCCAGAGCCGAGGCTCGGCCCAGCTGCTCCGCGCGACCTCGAGGCTCGCGATCAGCGCCGGGCCGATAGCGGCGGCAATCAGCAGCCGCAAGAAGCGGTTCGGCCCCAGCCGCCATGCCTTGCCGATCTCCGTATAATATTGCTCCGGTCCAAGTGCCGGGAAGACGACCGCCTCCGCCAGGAACGCGCGGGGAGCGACCAGGATCAGGATCAGGCTCGGCACCAGGCCCGCCGCGACTCCGACGGCAAACCACAGCGCGTTGCGCCGCTCGGCTGGGCCCCTGGTCCAAATCGACGCAAGGAATACCGTTGCCGCCGGCACCGCGTAGCTGATCTTCACTCCGGCGGCCAAGCCGAACGCCACGCCCGCGCCGAACATCCGCAGGCGGGTCTCGCCCTTCGCAATCGCGAACAGGCCGAGCATCATCAGCATCGCGGGAAGCATGTCGTTGCGCGCGACTCCAACCGACCAGGTAAAGGCTTCGCAGGCCGCCAGCATTGCCGCGGCGGCCAGTGCCGCGCGGCCGGTCGCCCCCATTCGCCGCGCCGCGCCGAACACGAGCATGATGGTGCCGGCGCCGAGCAGCGCATTGGCGAAGCGCATCGCGATCAGCACATGGCCGGGCAGCAGCCACTGAAGCGGCGCGAAGGCGAACGGCTGCAGCGGAGTCTGGAGGTAAGCATAGTCGCGGTAGGGCAGCAGGCCCTTTGCCGTCAGCACGGCGGACGCGACATATTGGCTCTCGTCGATCGACAGCTTTCGCACGAATGCGATGGCAACCAGCCACAGCGTCAGTGCCGCAAAGGTGAGGGCGGTGCGGAGCGGCACTGCCCTGATGGTCGCCCCCATGCGCCGACCGTAAATCGGGCCGGAGCGATTACAAGCTCAGCTGCGCGCGCCGACCTTGAGCAGTGCGGCGAGCCGAGTCTTGACCGCTTCGGCGAGGTGGGTATCGACCACCGGCGCGCTGACCAGCCGGACGCCGAGCGGATTGACCGGGGTTCCGCCCTGACGCACCTCGAAATGGAGGTGCGGTCCGGTAGACAGTCCGGAAGAGCCGACATAGCCGATCAGCTGCCCCGCGTGGACGAAGCTTCCGGGCTGGGCGACGATCTCGCTCATGTGGCCATAGAGGCTGGTGATGCCGCCGCCATGGGCGATCTGGACTTCGCGGCCGTAACCTCCACCCCAGCCGGCGCCGATCACCTGGCCGTCCGCAGCGGCGACGA
>JAXDPR010000151.1:0-6870 GCA_034668265.1 Sphingomonadales bacterium | reverse complement strand
TGACCCATGGCTTCGACGTCAGGCCCTTGGCGACAGCATTGCGGGCAAGCAGGCCGGCGGCGATGAGGACCGAGGGGTTGGACGTGTTGGTGCAGGACGTGATGGCGGCAATCGCCACGTCGCCGTGACCAAGATCATAGTCCGTGCCTTCAACGGCGTAGCGGGTGCCGAGCTGGCCCGGCTTCTTGTAGTCGGCCTCGAGCGCTGCTGCGAAACCCGCCGCAATGTTCTCCAGTGCAACGCGGCCCTCCGGACGTTTCGGGCCGGCCATGGCTGGCACAACGTCGCCGAGATCGAGCTCCAGCGTGTCGGTGAACACCGGCTCGGCGGCGGCCGCGTCGCGCCACAGGCCCTGCGCCTGGGCATAGGCCTTGACCAGCGCGATCCGGTCGGCGGCGCGGCCGGTCAGCTCGAGATAGTCGATGGTGCGCTGGTCGACCGGGAAAAAACCGCAGGTCGCGCCATATTCGGGAGCCATGTTGGCGATGGTCGCGCGGTCGGCGACGGTCATGCTGTCGAGCCCGGGCCCGTAAAATTCGACGAAGCGGCCGACCACCCCTTTCTGGCGAAGCATCTGCGTGACGGTCAGCACCAGGTCGGTCGCGGTGATCCCTTCCTTAAGCGCCCCGTCGAGCCGGAAGCCGACGACTTCGGGGATCAGCATGCTGACCGGCTGGCCGAGCATCGCCGCCTCGGCCTCGATCCCGCCGACGCCCCAGCCGAGCACGCCCAAGCCGTTGACCATCGTCGTGTGGCTGTCGGTGCCGACCAGTGTGTCGGGATAGGCGACGGTCTCGCCGCTCTGGTCCTCACCGGTCCAGACGACTTGCGCGACATGTTCCAGGTTCACCTGGTGGCAGATGCCGGTGCCGGGAGGCACGACCTGGAAGTTGTCGAACGCCTGGCTGCCCCACTTCAGGAACTCGTAGCGTTCGCCGTTGCGCTCATATTCGAACTGGACGTTCTTCCCGAATGCCTGCGGGGTGCCGAACTCGTCGACCATCACGCTGTGGTCGATTACCAGGTTCACCGGGACGAGCGGATTGATCTTCTGCGGGTCGCCGCCGAGCTGGACCATCGCGTCGCGCATCGCGGCGAGGTCGACGACTGCGGGCACGCCGGTGAAGTCCTGCATCAGCACCCGCGCCGGGCGGTACTGGATTTCGCGGTTGATCCGCCGTTCCTTCAGCCAGTCGGCCATCGCCTGGAGGTCGTCGCGGGTGACCGTGACGCCGTCCTCGAAGCGCAGCAGATTCTCCAGCAGCACCTTCATCGAGAAGGGCAGGCGCGACACGTCTCCCAGCGTCCCGGCGGCCTTGCCCAGCGAATAATAAGCGTAGCTTTTGCCGCCGACTTCGAGCGTCGAGCGGGTGTGGAGGCTGTCCTGGCCGGTCGGGATCATCGCTGTCTTTCTGGGGCTGCGTTCAAGATGGGAGCCGCCGCGCGCTTAGCAACCTGCACGGAACGCCGCAAACGCCAGCCGGTTGATGATTTCTTGCGCCAGGATGAACGGCGGCCGCGCCGGGCTGCTCGTAGCGGTCTCGCAATCATCTCGCAGGTGCAATAAATCTGTCGAATAGGGAAGCAAGGAGCCACGCTCGTGACTCGGGACAGCGACTATTTTCGCCGCCGCGCGGCAGAAGCTCGTGCAGCCGCCTGCTCGAAGGACGAGCCCGAGCGCGCCGAGATCGCCGGTGAGCTTGCGCTTGCCTATGCGGCGCTTGCCCGCCGCCGCGCGGCCGCAGCCGTGGCTGCCGCTGCTGATGAGCTTCCGGCAATCCCGCTCGACGAGCCGGCGACCGCCTAAATCCAGCCGCGCCACTTGAAATAGAGATACGGTCCGACCGCGCTCGCGAACATCAGGCCAAGCGAAATCGCATATCCGAAGTGCCAGTCGAGCTCCGGGAAATAGTGGAAGTTCATGCCGTAAATGCCCGCGATCAGTGTCGGCGGCAGGAACACCACCGCGGCCCAGCTGAACAGCTTCATCGCCGCATTCTGCTCGATGCTGATCAGGCCGAGCGAAGCGTCGAGCAGGAACTGGAGATTGTCCGACTGGTAGCTGGCGTGCTCGCCCAGCGACGTCGAGTCGGTCGTCAGGCTCGCAAGGTGGTGCCTGAGCTCGGCATTAGCCTCTTCGTGGACTCGCGGCGACCCTGACAGGAAGCTCAGCATCCGCATCGTGCTCACCGCCGAATAGCGGATCTTGGCCAGCAAGGTCTGGGTCCGTCCAATGCGGGTGAGAAGCGCCGTCAACCGCGCCACCGGGATACGCCGCTGGTTCATGTCCTTGTTAAAGATGTTGGTCGAGATTTCCTCGATTTCCCCGCTGACATTTTCGAGCTCGTCGGCCAGCCGGTCGATGATCGCGTCGAGCATCCGCACAAGCACCGTTGGAGCGTCCTTGACCAGGCTCGGGTCGCGCCGGGCATGTTCGGCAAAGACGCGGACCGGCTTGGGCGTCGCATAGCGCACGGTCACCAGCCGGTTGTCGGTCAGCACGAAGCTGATCGGGGTCGTGGTCGGGTCCCCGTCCTGCACGCCGTAGAGCACGCTGACGGTCATGTAGAGCGCCCCGTCGCGCTCGTAGAGGCGGCTCGACGGCTCGATCTCGGCCATCTCGCTCTTGGTCGGCACGTCCATCCGGATGCAGCGCTCGACCAGCGCTTCTTCCTCCGCGGTCGGCTCCTCGAGATCGACCCATGTCGCCGTATCCGGAATCTTCTCGGCCTGGGCTTCGATCAGGCTTCCGTCGCAAGCGGGTCCGTAGGTTCGCAGCATCGCTGAGGGTGTTCGTCCCGATTGTCGATCTTTGCAAGGCGCACGCCTCTGCTAAGCATCGCATTTCATGTCGCGCCGTACCTGGATCCTCGCCATCCTCATTCTCGGCTCGGCGGCCGCCATCCTGCTCGCCATGGGCCGCAACCCGATCTGCACCTGCGGGACGGTGGATCTGTGGGTCGGCACCCGCGACAGCCCGAAGACCAGCCAAATGCTGGCCGACTGGTACAGCCTCAGCCACATCGTCCACGGCCTTCTCTTCTATGCCGCGCTGTGGCTGGTCGCGCGGCGGCTGGACGTCGGCTGGCGCTTCCTCATCGCGCTCTTCATCGAGGCCAGTTGGGAGGTGATCGAAAACACGCCGATGGTGATCGACCGCTACCGCGCGACCACTGCCGCGCTGGGCTACACCGGCGACAGCGTCATCAATTCGATGTCCGACATCCTGATGATGGCCGTGGGGTTCCTGCTGGCGCGCAAGCTGCCGCTGTGGGCGTCGATCGTCCTGCTCGCCGCGCTAGAGATCGTGCCGCTATTCGTGATCCGCGACAATCTGGCGCTCAACATCATTGCGCTGATTGCGCCCAACCCCGCGATCGGGGCCTGGCAGGCCGGTTAGCTGACCGTCACGCTGACCGGCGCCGAGGCGATTCCGTTGGCGACGACGACCAGCTCCGATGCCCCGGTCTCGGTGCCCGCAGGCACATCGAAATGAGTCGTCACCAAGGCGCCGCCGGTCGCCACCCCCATCAGATGGTCGTGGGTCCGCGCGTAGACGATGTGGCCGGTCGCGAGATTGCGGATCCGGACCAGCGGATAATTTGTCGGCGCGTCGAACTCGTCGCCGTAGGCCGCCGCCTGGCTGAGGCCGTTGAGCTGGGTCCCGGTCAGCGGATAGGATTGGCCGCGAACGACCGTTGCCGGCGGCGCTGTGATGGTCGGCGCCCATCCGGCCTGCGGCCCGCCCACCGGCGTATAGAGCTTGGCTCGCACTCCCTGCCCGGGCGTGAGGACGAGCACCTGCCCGCTCGGGAGCGGCAGCAGGAACGTGCCGCC
The DNA here is from genome assembly GCA_034668265.1 of Sphingomonadales bacterium. GTDB lineage: Bacteria > Pseudomonadota > Alphaproteobacteria > Sphingomonadales > Sphingomonadaceae > Sphingomicrobium. The sequence goes on along the minus strand of JAXDPR010000151.1, from coordinate 3,033 downwards.
CGCGGTTGGCGGCGGCGCCACCGTGCGGGTCAGGCTGGTCCCGTTGAATTCGTACAAGGCGTCGCTGGCCGCGGCTTGAAGCACATTGCCGTTGACCAGCAGTGCAGCCGAGGTGTCGCCGGCATCCTCCCCGGCGGGGAAGTCCGGGCCCGCGGTCCAGCTCCCGGCGACGCTCGGGCTCGCGCCGGGGTGATAGACGGCGGTGTGCGCGACCTGACCCGATATTGCTCCGGCCCAGAAGACCGTGCCGTCGGGGCGCAGAATCGACGGCCCGATCTCGCCCGGCGCGATGTAGGTGCCGGCCGGCCCGGGTCCGTAGGGCACTCCGCCGACGGTTTGGGCCGGCGCGGGGCCGTAAGTAAGCGGGGTGCCGGTCAGTTCGGCGAGGATCGCCGGAGTCGCGGCGTCGGAGACCCAGGTGCCGGTGGCGGGATTCAAATGATAGCTCTGCGGGGCGTTTCGAACGTCGGCCGTGAGCACCGATCCGCTCGGCAGAAGCGTGAAGCCCATCTCCGCGAAATCATTGGCCGGGTAGCCCGTGAAGCTGAACGGCGACCATTGGTTGGTCGCCGGGTCGAACGCCCACATGCGCTTGAACAATTTGTCGCCGATCAGCACCCGGCCGTCGGCGAGGGTGACGACCGACACGTCGCCGATATAGTCGAGGCCCGCCGGCGCCGGGATCATCGTCCAGCGATCGGTGCCGGGGTCATAGGTCGCCGACATGTTGGTCAGGCCCGAGGGGAGGAACGGCAGCTGATATTGGTCGCGATTATATTCGCCGCCGATAAGCAGCACGCGCCCGTCCGAAAGCACCGCCTCGCTGGTCGCATAAGGTGAATAGCCCGCCGGCGGCGAGGTGATCTTGCGCCAGGTGCCGCGGCCGTAATCGCCGTTCTGGTCGGGCGTCAGCAGATAGAAGTCCGCCGCGCTGACCGTGCCGCCGGGGCTGCCCTGGGCGAGGACTCTGCCGTCGGTCAGCAGCATCGCCATGTAAACGGGGACCCGCGGCTGGTTCACAAGCGCCTGGACCGTCGCGGACGGCGTTGGAGTCGGAGTTGGCGTGGGGGTCGGCGTCGGAGTCGGCGTCGGTGTGCCTCCGCCACCGCCACCGCCGGGGTCACAGGCGCTTAGCAACAACGCAGCCATGGCGACTGCGGTCGCCACGCCGGCACGACGGAACCTCATCGCAACCCACCTCCCCAGGCATTACGCGCCTGCCGGGGTTGAAGCTGCAATGCGCGAATCCGAAAAGCAATGGCCCTTGCGTGCCAGATTCTCACAAAAGGGGGGCTGGCCAACCGCCCGTGGACACGGCACATCCTCGTTATGAACAATGGTTTGATTGCGGTGCGACCGATCCTGCTCGGACTGATCGCCGCCGCCTTTGCGACGCAATCTGGCCCCGCGCTGGCAGGCGAGCTGTTCGGCGGCCTCCACGTCCATGACGTGAAGACGCCGCTCGACAAGTCCGGCATCGAAGACGGCGTCGACTTTTCGCTCGGCTATCGTGCCGGCGGGTTGTTCGGCACCCGCCTCCAGCCGTACCTGTTCGGCGCTCTGAACTCCGCCGGAAACACCAATTACGCGGCCGCCGGAATTTCCGCGCGCTTCGGCCTCGGCCACGGCTGGTATGTACGTCCCGGGGTCGGGCTTGCGATCCACGACGGCTCGGCCGGCAAATATTTCCGTACCGACAAGATCGCCTTCGGCAGCCGGGTACTGTTTGAGCCCGAGATTGGAATCGGCGCCCGGGTCAGCCGCCGCGTCAGCGTCGAGGCGAGCTGGGTGCACATGAGCCACGCCCAGCTCGAGGGGAAAGAGAACCCCGGGATCGACAATCTCGGCTTTCGGGTAAACCTGGCGCTCTAGCGCCCGATCATATCCTCAGCCTTGACCACGCGGTCGAATGTCGCTTCGTCGACAAGGCCGAGCTCGATCCCGGCTTCCTTCAACGTCTTGCCCGTCTTGTGGGCGTGCTTGGCGATCGCCGTGGCATTGTCGTAGCCGATCTCCGGCGCGAGCGCGGTGACCAGCATCAGCGACCGGTTCATCAGCTCGGCAATCCGCGCTTCATCGGGCTCGGTGCCGTCGAGCATCCTTGTCGTGAAGCTCTCCATGCCGGTGGACAGCAGGTTGATCGAGCGGATGACGTTGGCGCCGATCATCGGCTTGAACACGTTCAGCTCCAGATGGCCCTGCATCCCGCCGATGGTGACGGCGACATGATTGCCCGCGACCTGCGCCGCGACCATCGTCAGCATCTCGGCCTGGGTCGGGTTGACCTTGCCCGGCATGATCGAGCTGCCCGGCTCGTTCTCCGGCAGCTTCAATTCGCCCAGCCCGCAGCGCGGGCCCGAGCCGAGCAAGCGGATGTCGTTGGCGATTTTGGTGCAGGCGGTGGCGATGACGCTTAGCACGCCCGACAGCTCGACCATCGTGTCGTGCGCGGCCAGTTCGGCAAACTTGTTCGGCGCCGAGGTGAACGGCAGCCGGGTGAGGTTCGACACTTCCTTGGCGAAAGCCTCGGCGAAGCCCTTCGGCGCGTTGAGCCCGGTCCCGACGGCTGTTCCGCCCTGCGCCAGCCGCATCACCCGCGGCAGCACGCTTTCGACCCGCTCGATGCAATCGCCGATCTGCGCAGCATAGCCGGAGAATTCCTGGCCGAGCGTCAACGGAGTCGCGTCCTGCAAATGCGTTCGGCCGATCTTGACGATCGAGTCCCAGCGCTTGGCCTGGTCGGCGAGTCGGGCATGCATCGTCCGCAAGGCCGGCAGCAGCCGTGTGTGGATCGTGCGCGCGGAAGCGATGTGCATCGCGGTCGGGAAGCTGTCGTTCGACGACTGGCTCTTGTTGACATGGTCGTTGGGGTGGACCGGCTCCTTGCCGCCGCGCTTGCCGGTCAGGATCTCGTTCGCCCGGCCCGCGATTACCTCGTTGGCGTTCATATTCGACTGGGTGCCCGACCCGGTCTGCCAGATGACCAAGGGAAACTGGCCGTCGAGGTCGCCGCGCGCGACTTCGGCCGCGGCC
>JAXDPR010000150.1:0-4891 GCA_034668265.1 Sphingomonadales bacterium | reverse complement strand
TCTCCTCGAAGCTTGTGTAGGCGCCGTTGATCGTGACCGAGCGGATCGCTTCCTTGCGGGAAATGCCCTGGTCGGGGCCGAGCCTGCCGCCCCATTGGGTGCCGCGAGTCACCTCGCCGTAAATTTCGAGCAGGGGCTCGGCATAATAAGAGATGGGGCCGTCCGATCCGCCGGCGAACATGATCCCGTTCGCGATCCACTCCGCATAGGGCTCGCTGCGGTCGCCGAGCGGGCGCTTCCATGCTTTGAGGATCAGCGCGCCGAGCTCGTAATTGTGCATATATTGCGAGTTGATGATCAGCCCGAGGCGCTTGACGCGCTCATAATGTTGCGACCCGAGCAGGAAGGCGTGGTCAATCATCCATCGACGCTTGACGATCGGCGACTGTGAATTGGCAAATTCGAAGGCATCGAGCGCCTCGTCGATCGCCGCGTCGCCGACCGCGTGCGGACGGAGACGATAGCCATATTTCGCAACCAACGCCGCGAACTGCTTGAATTGCCCGGTTGGGACTTTCTGGAGGCCGCGGTAGCCAGGCTTGCCCGGGTAATCTTGCTCGAGCAGCGCGGTCAGCTCGGCTCCGTCGAGCCCGGTCTCGCCAATTTCGTCGGAACGGAACATGCCGTCGCCGTCCGAACCCGGCTTCGGAAGTGCGCGTATCGCCGCTTCGGCCTTGTCGAGCGGAAGCGTGGGATCGACGTCATAGGCAAAGTCAACGCGAACGGTGAGCTGACCGCGGTCGCGCAGCTCGCGGAATAGCGCCGCGTCCTCAACGCTGCCGCTCGGGTCACCAGCGCTGGTCAACCCGTGGCTGTTTGCCAGCGCGAGCACGCGCCTCATGCCGGCCACCTGCTGCGCTTCAGTGGGTTTGGGCATGAACTTGCGAACGACGCGGCCGGCATTGTCCATCAGGAGCCCGGTCGGCTCACCCGCCGCGTCCTTGTAGATCTGCCCGCCCTGCGGATCGGGCGTGTCGCGAGTGACGCCCGCGAGCTTCAGCGCGAGGCTGTTGACGATGATGTAGTGCGGACCCGGGATGCTGACCGGATTGTTTGGCGCGACGGAGTCGAGGTCGGCACGGGTCGGCCGGCGGCCTTCGGCAAGCTGATATTCCCACCAGCCGCGCGTGCCGACGATCCAGTCGCCGGGCTTCAGCTGCTTTGCCCGATCCCCGATCGCCGACTGGATGGCCTTGATCGAGCGGATGTGGGTGAGGTCGACCTGGGTCTCGAGGTCCTTGCCGGCGGTCAAATGGACGTGGGTGTCGTTGAAGCCGGGGAGCACGGTTTGCCCGTGGAGGTCGATCACGCGCGTCATTGGGCCCCTGGTCTTCAGCACCGCGGGGTCGCTGCCGACGGCGATGAAGCGGCCGCCGCGGATCGCGGCTGCGCTGACGGTCGAGAAGCGCGAATCGACCGTGACGATGTGCGCGCCGCGGATGATGAGGTCGGCCGGCGCTTCGCGGGCGAGCGCGGTCGAGGAGCTCAAGGCGGCGATGGCGAGCATGAGGGAACGCATCATGTCTGTTGTCCTGGTCTAGAGGGTAACTCGGGCGCCGAAGCGGAAGAAACGGCCGACGACGTCGTAGAATTGGCCATTGGTGCTGCTTTCGTTGATCCCGCCGGCGGCGCCGGAGGGAATCAGCGGCGGGTCCTTGTCGAGGAGGTTGTTGACCACCGTGAACAGCGTGACCGAGCGGTTGCCGGCGAGTGCAAAGCGATAGCTCGCCGAGGGGTTGAGGTAGAGAAAGGCCGGCACGGCGTTGCGGTTGATCGAATTGGCGCCGGTGCCTTCGCGGAGGATCGTGCTGAACACGCCGGGCCCGACGAATCGAGCCTGAAGGCCGAGGTGCACCGGGCCGCGGTCGTAGTCGAGAAAGGCGTCGCCGACCCATTTGGGGACGCCCGGAGTCCGGTTGAAATTGCTCACCTGGCCCAGCCGGTCCTGGATTCCGACGGGCGTGGTGTTGGTGAGCCTGAGGACGCGGGTTGCAAGCAGCTTTGCGTTGAGGTTTCCACCGAAGGTCTGCGGCCGGGAGTAATTGAGCTCGAAATCGATTCCGCGCGTCGCCGCCTGGGCGAGGTTGAGGCGGGTATTGGTGATGAAGGCGATGCTTCCGTCCGGGTTGAAGGTGATCGACTGGCAGTAGAGCTGGTTGCCGGCGAAGCAGCCTTGGGCGAGCGTAGGCGCGCCGAGCGTCGCGATCGCGTCCCTGATCTTGATGTCGTAGAAATCGATCGAGGCGGTGAGGCGCTTGAGGAATGCCGGCTGGAACGCCGCGCCGGCGGTCAGGGTGTCGGCTTTCTCCGGCTTGAGGTTGGGGTTGCCGGCGCTGATCTCGCGGATCTGCACCGAACGGCCGAGCGCCGGATCGAACACGTTGGTGTTCGAGCTTCCGCCATTTTCGAACAGCTCGGCTATATTGGGCGCCCGGATGTCGCGTGAGCGGGTTGCACGCAGGCGCAAGCCCTCGAACGGGGCGTAGGTCGCGCCCGCCTTCCAGGTATAGACCGTGCCGCTTAGCGAATAATGGGTGCGGCGGACCGCGCCGTTGATGCTGAGATCGCGTGCGAGCGGAGCCTGCGCCTCGGCATATGCCTCGAACGCCTTGATCGTGCCGGCCTCCGGGAGCTGGTTGCCAAGCAGCCAGCCGCCGATCGAGCCGTTGGCGTTGACCCGCTGCGAGATCGGGTCGGCCGTACCGACGGCATGATCGCGCCGGGCTTCGGCGCCCACCGCGAGAGCGACCGGACCGGCCCAGGTCGAGAATGGAGTCCCGCGCAGGTTGGCGGCGAGGACCGACTGGGTCGTGACCAGCCGGAACACCGCGCTGCCGTTGACGTAGGGGTTGAGCGTCAGCGAGCCGTCGCCGAAGACATTGACCGGAATGCAGCCCGGCGCGCGCGAGCGGCAGACGATGACGCCGGTCGCGGAATCGACGACTGCGTCGACGGCGTTCAGATATTCGGCCTGCTTGCGGTTGTTGGGCCCGAAATCGAGGTTGTAGATATTCTTGCCGTACTGGGCGGAGGCGTCGGCGGTCCAGGGACCGAAGTGGGCAGTGACTCCGGCGACGGCTTCGTAGGTGCCGTCGTCGCGGTCGAGCTTGATCTTGCCAGTGTCGTTGCTGACCCTGCCGATAGTGATCGTCTGCAGATTGTTCGCGACCATCAGGGCGCGGACCGAGGCGGGCAGGAACGCATTGTCGCGGCGGATGACGAGATTGCCGCGGTCGCGCGGCTCCTGGCTCGCTCCCCCCGTATCGGAGAAGCCCCCCGACAGCTCCGCGAAGAGCTGGACGTCGGGCGTGACGTCGAACTTGGCCGAGGCGAGCCCGTTGATGGATTCGGTTGGAGTGCCGAGCAGCGCGAGCAGGTTCTCGTTCTGGTTCGCACCGTCGCCGCCGATCATGGTCGAGCCGAAGACCTGGCCCGAATTATAGTTCAAGCGGGTGCCATTGGGGCCGAACGCGATGCCCTTGAGCGGGCCGCTGACGATCAGCCCGCCAGGCGTGGTGATCGCGGAATGGACGTTGGGCGAGATGATGAAATTCGGCAGGCCGTTGGTCGCGAAATTGGGATTGGTGATCAGGCCGACATCGCGCCTCCCCCAGTCGCGGGTCAGCTGGGTGCCGATGCCGCCGATCCTCACATAGTCGAAGCCGGCCATGATGTGCCCGCGGCCGCCGCCGAAGCTGGTGCCGCCGGCCAGCGACAGCCTGCGCTCCTCGCCGTCGTTTTGCCCGGATATGCCGCCCGAGACCGTCGCCCGGATGCCTTGCAGGTCGTTCTTGAGGACGATGTTGACGACCCCGGAGACGGCGTCCGAACCGTAGGCGGCCGAGGCGCCGCCGGTGACCACCTCGACGCGATCGACGAGCAGGGTGGGAACGACCTTGAGGTCGACCGAGCCGGTGGTCGCCGTCGGCACGTGGCGGCGGCCGTTAATCAGGACCAGGGTGCGGCTCTGGCCCAAACCGCGCAGATCGGGGTTGATCTGGCCGCCGCCGCGCGAGGTGACCCCGGCGGTGTTGGGCGAATCGATCTCGCCGAAGCTCGGGATCTGCTGGAGCACTTCGCCGATGGTCGCAGGCTGGCGGTCCTCGATCGCCTGGCCGCCGAGCACGGTGAGGGGGGTCGGGGCCTTGACGCCGGCGGGCAGGCGCGAACCGGTGACGACGATCTGATCCGCTGGCGCCGACTGCGCGACGAGCGGCGCGGAACTGAGCAGGAACGCCGCGGCAAAAGGCAGGCGGCGGCCTGCGGGAATATGGACAGGATTCATGACGAACCTTCGGGCAAGCGAGGCAATAAAAAAGCCCGCCGAGGGGCGGGCCGCAGGAGAATGGTTAGGGAGTTAGTCCCTGCGCCATCGCCAGCCGGGCGCGCCCGCCACGTCCCACTGCCAACGCCACCAGCGCGCCGGGAGCGCGGCGGTCGAAGCGACGGTACGGAACGAGGCCTGTGTCATCGCCCTAATGGCTAGAAGAGACCCGGTCGCGCAGTCAAGCCGCCGTTGATCGAAAAATCCGGACTGTTGCCTTGCTGCCGTTGCACGCGGCGGCCCGGCCGTTAAGCTGGCGATCATTACCCAGGATTTCGCCGGAGAATTCAAGCCGATGCACAAGTTCAGCAGGTTCGCGTTGCTCGCCGCCACCACCATTCTGACGCCGCCGGCGCTCGCCGCTCCCGCTCAGTCGGTGCCGATGCCGAGCCTGGTCAAGCAGGTGTCGATCCCGCACACGAGCTTCCGGTTGAAGAACGGGCTGACGGTCATCGTCCACGAGGATCACAAGGCGCCAATCGCCGCGGTCAGCGTCTGGTACAACGTCGGGTCGAAGGACGAGCCCAAGGGCAAGACCGGCTTCGCGCACCTGTTCGAGCATTTGAT
>JAXDPR010000149.1:0-3103 GCA_034668265.1 Sphingomonadales bacterium | reverse complement strand
GCAAGGTGTTCAATGTCGGCGGGACGATCGCACCGGGCGCTCCGGGGGCAGAGTTCACGGTCGTCACCGAGCCGCTCGCCGTGCCGTTCACGACGCAGCACGCGGCCGACGATTACGAGGTCGTGGTCGGCTTCGGCAAAGACGGCAAGGCTGCGCCCTCCGAGAAGCGCAAGCGGCGGTGAATGGGCCGTGAGGCCGCATTGACTTAATGCCACGTGCTTGTCAGGTTCGCCCCGTCAGATCGAAGATCCCAAGCGGAAGAGACCGGCGACATGCCGGCGCCGAAGGCGCAACCGCCCCGGAAACGCTCAGGCCACAGGACCGCATGGGGATGACACTCTGGAAAGTGGCGCTGCGCTACAGGCGCGACGCCCACCGACGGGGGTAACTCGCGGGCGCGAGCCCAAGGGGAAATCTCTCAGGTCCCGGGACAGAGGGGGCGCATCATCGAACGGCCGCGCCGTCCGATCGGTGTCGCGCCACGCCCGGAGTGCTCATGGCCGATCTCGCCACGGCTGCCCAAGCCACGCTCGGCCAAACGCCATTGTACGGCTTGCACGTCGCGCAGGGCGCGCGGATGGTGCCGTTCGCCGGCTATGCGATGCCGGTCCAGTACAAAGGCGGCATCATCGCCGAGCATCTGCACACGCGCGAGAAGGCGGGGCTGTTCGATGTTTCGCATATGGGGCAGGCGGTGCTGTCGGGAGGTAACGCTGCGGGAGGGCTGGAGACGCTGGTGCCAGCCGAGATTGCCGGGCTTGCGGAAGGGCGCCAGCGCTACACGCAGCTCCTCGACGAGCATGGCGGCATTCTCGATGACCTGATGGTGACGCGCTTGCCGGGCGCCGAGGGGCGGCTCGGGCTTATTGTGAATGCCGCCAATAAGGGGACGGACTTCGCGCATCTGCGGGCGAAGCTGCCGGATCTGCGGCTGGACGTGCTAGCCGACCGCGCGTTGCTGGCACTGCAGGGCCCGCAGGCCGCCGAGGTACTGTCGAAGCTACTGCCGGGCGCGGTGACCATGGCGTTCATGGCGTGGCGCGAGGCCGATTGGGAGGGCACGCCGCTCTTCGTCTCCCGCTCCGGCTATACCGGCGAGGACGGTTTTGAGATTTCTGTTCCCGCCGAGCGCGCCCACACTTTCGCGGAAAGCCTGCTTCAGGACGAAACAGTCGCGCTGATTGGCCTCGGCGCCCGCGACTCGCTCCGGCTCGAGGCCGGGCTCTGCCTGCACGGCCACGACATCGATACGAGCACGAGCCCGGTCGAAGCGAGCCTCGCCTGGTCGATCCAGAAACGCCGGCGGCAAGAGGGCGGCTTTCCCGGCGCCGAGCGCATCCAGCGCGAACTGGCGGCCGGGCCGGCGCGCCGCCGCGTCGGGCTTGAACTCGCCGGCAAGGCCCCCGCGCGCGAAGGCGCTGAGGTGACCGCAGCGGATGGCCGCGTGGTCGGCCGCGTCACGTCAGGTGGGTTTGCGCCGAGCCTCGGCCGGCCGATCGCCATGGCTTACGTCGAGCCCGCGTTCGCCCAGCCGGGCACCGGGCTCAATATCATCGTGCGTGGCACGCCTTTGGCAGCGGGCGTCGTCCAAATGCCGTTCGTTCCGCACCGCTACTTCAGAGGCTGAGTCATGTCCGACATCCGCTACACCAAGGATCACGAATATGTCCGGCTCGATGGCGATGTCGCCACAGTCGGCATCACCGATCACGCGCAGGAGCAGCTTGGCGACATCGTCTTTGTCGAATTGCCGGCGGTCGGCAAAAACGTCGAGCAGGGCGCCGATGCCGCCGTCGTCGAAAGCGTCAAAGCCGCGAGCGAACTCTATGCGCCGCTCTCGGGCGAAGTGATCGAAGTCAATGGCGCGCTTGAGGGCGAGCCGGCGAAAATCAATGCCGATCCGCTTGGCGAGGGCTGGTTTCTGAAGCTCAAGGTCAAGGACAAGAACCAGTTCGACGCGCTGATGAGCGAGGCCGAATACAACGATTTTGTCGCGACATTGAGCTGACGAGGAGCAGCGATGCGCTACCATCCGCTGACACCGGACGATCGCGCCGACATGCTGGCGCGGATCGGCGTGCAAAATATCGATGATTTGTTCGCCGATGTGCCGGCAAACAAGCTGCTCAAAGAGCCCCTGCCCTTCCCGCCGCATAAATCCGAGCTCGAGGTCGAGCGCATCCTGTCGCAAATGGCGGCACGCAATGTTGCGGCGTCGCAGGTGCCCTTCTTCGTCGGCTGCGGCGCCTACAAGCATCACGTGCCGTCTGCTGTCGATCATCTGATCCAGCGCTCGGAATTCCTGACGAGCTACACGCCTTATCAGCCGGAGATCGCGCAGGGCACGCTGCAATATCTCTTCGAATTCCAGACGCAGGTCGCGGCCCTGACCGGCATGGAAGTCGCCAATGCCTCCATGTATGACGGCTCGACGGCGACCGCCGAAGCCGTGCTGATGGCGCACCGCATCACCAAGCGCCGGAAGGCGGTGCTATCGGGCGGCCTGCATCCGCACTACGCCGAGGTGGTGCGCACGCTGTCGCAGATGGCGAACGACAATGTCGTGAGCCTCGCACCGGATGTGCACGCCCGCGAGGATGTGCTGGCGGCGGTCGACGGCGATACATCCTGCGTCGTGATCCAGACGCCTGACGTGTTCGGCAATCTGCGCGATCTCACGGCAATTTCGGATGCGTGTCACGCGAAAGGCGTGCTCTTGATCGCGGTTTTCACCGAAGCGATTTCGCTTGGACTATTGAAGTCGCCGGGCGTGATGGGCGCCGACATCGTCGTCGGCGAAGGCCAGTCGATCGGCAATGCGCTGTCGTTCGGCGGGCCATATGTCGGCCTCTTCGCGACGCGCGAAAAATATGTGCGGCAGATGCCCGGGCGCTTGTGCGGCCAGACCGTCGACGCCGAGGGCCGCCGCGGCTTCGTGCTGACGCTGTCCACACGCGAACAGCATATCCGCCGCGAGAAGGCGACGTCGAACATTTGCACCAGCTCGGTGCTGTGCGCCTTGGCCTTCACAGCGCATTTGACGCTGCTTGGCGAGAAAGGCCTGCGGCAGCTTGCACAGCTGAATCACGCGCGCGCGTGCGAG
>JAXDPR010000148.1:0-8780 GCA_034668265.1 Sphingomonadales bacterium | reverse complement strand
GCGGTACACGTCGGTATCCCGCGAGCAGTATGACCGTACCGCAGATCACCTCGCGCCGCACCGCTGTATTGACACGCTAATACAGCGTGTATTATCCTGCTGCCAAACAGGAGGGACAGGCATGTACAGTCAGCAAGAGCTCGACGACGCGGTTGCATCGGGCGTCATCAGCGCCGCGGCTGCCGACGCGCTTCGAGCCTATATCGAAGGCCAGCGATCGACGGCAATTCCCGACGAAGAACAGTTCCGGCTGCTCACCGGCTTCAACGACATCTTCGTTTCGATCGCAGCCGCGATTCTGCTGTTCGCGGTCGGCTGGATTGGCCAGAGCATCGGCCAGGCAACCGGGATTATCATCACCGACGGTGACAAGTTCGGCCCTAGCTTCCTTGCGCCGCTGGCGGTCGCGGCGACCTCTTGGGCGCTGGCATTATTCTTCACGGCCAAGCGGCGCATGGCTCTGCCTTCGATTCTGCTGCTTCTGTCCTTCGTCGGTGGCGTCTTGGCGTCGACGGGCTTCCTTCTTGTGCAGGTCATCGGGCCAGACCGGTTCAACGATCAGAACCAGGTTCTTGCCGCTACCGTCGGCGGAGTGAGCGCGGCTGTTGCTGCTGCCGCCGCCTGGTTGCACTGGCGGCGCTTCAACGTGCCGATCACGGTTGCAGCGGGCGCCGCCGCCGTGGCCGGCATATTCCTGGCGATCGTCGTCGCTATCGTCCAGCCGGGTGACAGCGAGACGGCCAAGAACGTGATCCTCGGCTTCGTGCTCCTGCTCGGGATCGGCATGTTCCTGTTCGCCATGTGGTGGGACTCGTCCGACCGTGCGCGGCTCACCCGCCGTTCGGACGTCGCCTTCTGGCTTCACCTGCTCGCGGCGCCGATGATCGCTCACCCGATCTTCTCGCTGATGGGCCTCAACAACGGCACCGTCGGGATCGGCGAAGCGTTGGTGGTTGTCGGTCTCTACGTCCTGTTCGGGCTGACCGCTCTCGCCGTGGACCGGCGCGCTTTGCTCGTCTCCGCGCTCGCTTATGTGCTCTATGCGCTGACCGAGCTGTTCAAGCAGTTCGGAGCAGTCGAGCTCAACGTCGCGCTGACGGCCCTGATCATCGGTTCGGCGCTGCTTCTGCTGTCTGCCTATTGGCATCAGGCGCGGCGGCTGATCGTAACCCGGCTGCCGTCGAACTTGCAGGCGCGCCTGCCGAACCTCGACCGGCCGGCTACGGTTACCCAACAAGCCGCATGAGGCGCCGCTCGAGTGGGGCCAGCACGCCGGCAAGGTCGTGGCCCCGCTTGAGCACCGCACCATGTTCCCCAACCAAGGCGAACGCCCCCTGCTTCAACCGAAGCTCGGGGCGTTTTTCTACGCGCACCTCGGGTCGCTCGCTGTGGCGGCGAAAGGCCGCGAAGACCGCGACGTCGGGATCGATCCTGAGCGCGTAATCGCGCCAATGGCCTGCGGCGACCATCCGGCCGTAGAGGTCGAGGATCCTGGTCAGCTCCTTGCGGTCGAACGTGGCGATTGGGCGCCGGTCCCAGGCTGCCGGGAACGGCGCGATGACGCTCAAGCGGACTTCACCTTTGGCTGAGGTTGGCGGGCTGTTTTCAGCAGCTTCAGCTCTTTCCGAAGTTCTGCAATTTCGTCTTCGAGCTCGGTCAAGCGCGCGCGAACCGGATCGACGTCCTCCCCGCATGGCGTTCCGTACGGCATGAAGCCCGGGCTGTAGTGGATCGCATCGATCGGGACGGGCTTTGCCGGGATGCCGACGACCGTTTGGCCCGGCGCGACGTCCCTGGTCACGACCGAGTTGGCGCCGATCTTCGCGCCCGAGCCTACTTCTACCGGCCCAAGCACTTGCGCTCCGGAGCCGATGACGACGCCGTCGCGGACCGTCGGGTGACGCTTGCCGCCGACGCCTGTGGTCGGATTGGTGCCGCCCAGAGTCACATGCTGATAGATGGTGACGTCGTCGCCGATCTCGGCGCTTTCACCGATCACGCTGAAACCATGGTCGAGAAAGAAGCGCTTGCCGATCTTGGCACCGGGATGGATGTCGATGCCGGTGAGGAAGCGAGCGAAGTGATTGATCAGGCGCGCAAGGAAGAACAGCTGACCGACCCAGAGCCAGTGCGCGACGCGGTGAAGCGCGAGTGCGGTGACTCCAGGATAAAACAGGACATCCCACCGCGAGCGCGCGGCAGGGTCGCGCGACTTCACCGAATCCAGATAGGCAATGAAGCCGGACTGCAAGCGTCGATATTCCTTCCAGTGGCATCGCAATCTAAGTGCGGACCGAAGCAAATACCAGCCAAGTTGAGTTTCGATTCAACTGCGGGACCTTGCCGTTATGGCGCGCGTTAGGGCACACCCGCGCAGCAACAGGGCGGGAGCAGGCCATACCAACGTTCATCCTGGGCGATCCCGCAACCCTAATCCCCTTTATGTTGATCGGCTTCGCGGCGCAGATCGTCGACGGCGCGCTGGGCATGGCCTACGGCCAGATCTCGAGCACGCTGCTGATCAGCATGGGGGTGCCGCCCGCAGCTGCTTCCGCTGGTGTCCACACGGCGGAAACGTTCACGACGGCCGTTTCCGGGATCAGCCACGTCGCGCACCGGAACGTCGACTGGCGCCTGTTCTTCAGGATCGCGATCCCGGGCGTGATCGGGGGAGTTCTTGGCGCATACGTGCTGACACAGGTCGACGCGGGCACCGCCAAGCCGATTGTGCTCGCCTATCTGACGTCCCTCGGGCTGTACCTTTTCTACCGAGGGGTGATGCACCGTCACACCGAGAGGACACCGCGGGTTGTGTCGCCCCTGGGCTTGGCTGGTGGCTTCCTCGACGCAGCCGGCGGCGGCGGCTGGGGCGGGATCGTCACGTCGAACCTGCTCGTCCAAGGAAGCAATCCGCGCAAGACGATCGGCACCGTCAACACCGCCGAGTTCTTCGTGACGGTCACCATCTCAGCGACATTCCTCGCGACGCTTGGGTGGGAAGCGTTCACGATCGCGACGGCGGGACTGCTGATCGGCGGCGTGCTGGCGGCCCCGTTTGGCGCGTTAATCGCCAAGCGAGTGAACCCCGACACTTTGCTGACCTTTGTCGGCGCACTCCTGACGCTGACCAGCCTGTTCGGGCTGTACCGCGCGCTAAGCTGACGCGCACGAACGGCGGTCCGACGCCGACCGTATTCCCGACTCAGGTGATAGGGTACAAAATGCCTTCCTCGAGAGCGGAGGGCGCGCCATGTTGACGCTGACGAAACTGCATTTGGCCGAGGCCGGCGAGACCTATGTCGAGCACCTGCGGTTTGCCGCAGGCGTCGGCCTGATGCTCGTCGCCGCGGGACTCGCCTGTATCGTGCATGGATTGCTGCCCGCGCTTTGCACCAGGACGGCGAGCCGCACGGTCGACGAGCTCAAGCGGCTGTTCGCCGAGCGCGACGCGCTGGCGTCGGTGCTGCAGGAGACCTCGGGCGCTCTGGTGCTCGTTGGCCTGTTGGCGCTGACACTGCCGGCTTGGGTCCTGCTGCTGCTCGCGCCGGGCTACCCGCTGCCGGTCGCTACCGCACTGTTCGCGATGGCGATCCCCGCGGTCTATCTCTGGACCAATCCGCAGCTCGAGCCGGTCTAACTGGCGCAAATCGCTCCCGTCCATTATAGGACGGCCGGTGATTGGATTACTCAATCAATGATTGTCCACCTGCCGACCGTTAAGCAGCTGCAGTACCTCGTTGCGCTGCGCCGCTTCGGGCATTTCGGGCGCGCCGCGGATGCGTGCTTCGTGACCCAGTCGACGCTGTCCGCGGGGCTGCGGGAGCTCGAGACCTTGCTCGGGCTGACCTTGGTCGAGCGGACGCGCCGGGTCGTCCGCTTCACCGCGCTTGGCGAAAAGATCGCGGACAAGGCGGTCAAGGTGCTGCGCGAAACCGAAGAGCTGGCCGAGATGGCGCGTGCCCAGGGCCGGCCGCTCCACGGCGAGCTCCGGATGGGCGTGATTCCGACGATCGCCCCATTCCTGCTACCGGCAATGCTGCCGCGGCTGCGCGGGCAATGGCCCGAGCTCAAGCTCTATCTGCGGGAGGAAACCAGCGGCGCCGCCTGTGCAGCGCTGCAGCGCGGCCAACTCGATTGCGTTCTGCTCGCCCTGCCCTTCGCCTGCGGCGATGTCGACAGCGCGCTTCTGTTCAACGATCCGCTCTACGTCGCTTATCCGCACGGAGAGGCGCCGGCCGCGCCGACTGTGCTGGCGTCGGAGATCGACGAAAGTCGCCTGCTGCTGCTCGAGGACGGGCATTGCCTCAAGGATCACGCGCTTTCCGCCTGCAACCGCCCCGACCTTCGCGCCCACGCGGAGATGATGGGGACGTCGCTGCACACGCTCGTCCAGATGGTCGACAATGGGCTCGGCGTGACCTTCGTTCCTGAGATGGCGATCCAGGCCGGAATTCTGTTCGGAACCGGCGTCGACGCGCGGCCATTGCGATCGGAACATCCCTATCGCCGGATTGCGCTCGTCTGGCGGCGCTCGAGCCCGCGCGAGCCTGAGTTCCAGATGCTCGCAGCGACCCTGCGCCGGATCGCTGGAGATCTCGTGCCCGATTCCGTCCCGGTCGAGCGCGAGGTCGCGCTCGAACTGCTCAGCGACTGAATTATTCTGCCAGCGCCGGCTCGGCGATCCCGACCGGCTCGGCCCTCTTCGAGCTTTGCGGCAGGTCGAAGCGGTCGGCGTTCATGACCTTGGTCCAGGCGGCTACGAAGTCGCGCACGAACTTTTCTTCAATGCCCTTCTCCGCATAGACCTCGGCGATCGCCCGCAGCTCGCTGTTCGAGCCGAAGATGAGGTCGGTACGCGTGGCGCGCCACTTCTCCTGCCGGCCGCCGCGGTCGTAACCGATGAACTCCTCGTCTCCGCTCTCGTCGACCACCTCCCAGAAAGTGTCGTTGTCGAGCAGGTTGACGAAGAAGTCGTTGGTGAGCTGGCCCTTGCGCGCGGTGAATATGCCTTCCGGCCGATCGTTGTAGTTCGCGCCGAGGACCCTGAGGCCGCCGAGGAGAACTGCCATTTCGGGCGCCGACAGGCCAAGCAGCGACGCACGGTCGAGAAGCAGCTCCTCGGTGCGCACCGAATGCCTGGTCTTGAGGTAATTGCGGAAGCCGTCCGCAGGCGGCTCGAGATAATTGAAGCTTTCGACGTCGGTCGCTTCCTCGGTCGCATCGCCGCGCCCAACGGCGAACGGCACTGAGACGTCGAAGCCCGCGTCGCGCGCCGCTTTCTCGACCGCCGCGGTGCCGGCGAGGACGATCGCATCAGCCATCGACAGCGGCCCACGCAGCTCGTCGATCTTGGCAAGTACGCGCGCCAGCTCCTCGGGTTCGTTGACCGCCCAATCCTTTTGCGGATCAAGGCGAATGCGGGCTCCGTTTGCTCCGCCGCGATGGTCGGATCGGCGATAGGTCGACGCCGACGCCCAGGAGGTCTTCACCAGCTGCCCGATGCTGAGGCCGGCGGCGAGGATTTTCGACTTGAAGGCGGAGACGTCGCCGTCGGAGGGCGTCCTGCCCTGCGGAACCGGGTCCTGCCAGATCAGGTCTTCCGATGGGACTTCCGGACCGAGGTAACGGACCTTGGGGCCCATGTCGCGATGGGTCAGCTTGAACCAGGCGCGCGCGAAAGCGTCCTTGAACGCCGCATGGTCGTTGCGGAATTTCTCCGAGATCGCGCGGAACTCGGGGTCCATCTTCAGCGCCATGTCTGCCGTGGTCATCATCGTCGGCACGCGCTTGGACGGATCGTGCGCCGCGGGCGCCATGTCCTCGGGCTTCTGATTGATCGGCTGCCATTGCTGCGCGCCGGCCGGTGAGCGCACCAGCTCATAATCATAGTCGAGCAGCAGACGGAAATAATTGTCGGTCCATTGCGTGGGCGTGTTCACCCACGACCCTTCTATTCCGCTGGTAATGGTGTGTTCGCCCAACCCGCTTTCGTGCGCGCTGGCCCAGCCGAGGCCCTGCAGCGAAATATCGGCGGCCTCCGGGGCGGCGTCGACCAGGCTCGGATCGCCCGCGCCGTGGGCCTTGCCGAAGGTGTGGCCGCCGGCGGTGAGAGCGACGGTCTCTTCATGGTTCATCGCCATGCGTTCGAACGTGATCTTGATGTCGCGCGCAGACTGAAGCGGATCGGGCACGCCGCCCGGGCCTTCGGGATTGACGTAGATGAGGCCCATCTGGATCGCAGCGAGCGGGCTTTCGAGCTCCAGTTCGCGTTCCGGCTGAATACGGGTCTCCGCAGCGTCCACCCATTTCTGCTCCGCGCCCCAATAAATGTCGCGCTCCGCCTCGAACACGTCCGCCCGGCCGCCGCCGAAGCCGAAAATCGGCCCGCCCATCGATTCGATCGCGACGTTGCCGGCGAGGATGAACAGGTCCGCCCAGCTGATGTTCTTCCCGTACTTGCGCTTGACCGGCCACAGCAGTCGCCGCGCCTTGTCGAGGTTGCCGTTGTCCGGCCAGCTGTTGAGCGGGGCGAAGCGCTGCTGGCCGCTGTTGGCGCCGCCGCGCCCATCGCCTGTGCGATAGGTGCCCGCCGCGTGCCACGCCATGCGGATGAACAGCGGCCCGTAATGACCGTAATCCGCCGGCCACCACGGCTGGCTGTCGGTCATCAGCGCCGTCAAATCGCGCTTGAGCGACTGATAATCGATCGCGTTGAACGCCTCGGCATAATCGAAATCGTCGCCCATCGGGTCGGGCGACCCGCCACCCTGCTGAAGGATATTCAGCGGCAGTGACTCCGGCCACCAGTCGCGGTTGGTGCGGCCGAGCAGTGAGCGGACGGTGGTCGGGCGGTCCACCGGGCAACCCATCGATCCGGTCTTGGCGTCCATAGGAGAAGGCCCTTTTTGTAAGGATTTGACGTGTCGCCCCTAAAGGCGCCCGGGCGCTCGCGAAAACAAGTTGTTCTCGTCAGTGAGAGCGAAGAAATCGATTATTGGCGAAGGGAGCCAACGGATGGGAGGTTGGGGCCGCGGCCGAGGGCGGGGAGGGGAAGAACCGCGGCCCCTGTCTCTTGGGCAGCCGGAACGCGGCACGGGCCCTTTTGCTCTCATCCGAGCGATAAGGCAGCCGGTGATGGGGGTGAAACGACCAATCTTCGTCACAGATAATCGGGAAATCGATTACTGCCGTTTCCGTGACCTAGTCCATGTGCTTGAGGCCGGTTCGCAGATAGTCGTAGCCGCTGATGAGGGTCAGCGCCGCCGCGAACCACAGGCTGATAATACCGACGTTATGAACCCACGGAAATTGAGGAAGAGCGCCGCCAAGGATCAGGGCTCCTAGTGCAAGCAGCTGGAGCGTCGTCTTCCATTTGGCGAGCGCGCTGACCGGGACGGATACCTGAAGGCCCGCGAGATATTCCCGCAGCCCCGAGACGATGATCTCGCGCAAGAGAATCACCAGTCCGGCAATGATGTTGAGACCCGCGATCTCCGGCACCGGGTTCGACTTGCGGCTGGAGATCAGCATTATCAGCACCGCTGCGACCATGATCTTGTCGGCGATCGGGTCGAGGAACTGGCCGAGCCGGGAAGTGAGGCCCTGCGCCCGGGCGAGATAACCGTCGAGATAATCGGTCAGCCCGACCACGCAGTAGAGGACGAACGTCACCGCATAATCGACCGGCGACGGCCGCCAGAGCAGGAACACCAGGATCGGCACCGCGAGGATCCGCGAGAGGGTCAGCAGGTTCGGCAGCGACAGCATCGTGATGCGTTGAGTTATAGCGTTTGGCGCTGTCACGAAAGCTGGCTATGCGATGGGCCAGTCCATGGCAGCCCCGGCTCCCCAGCCTTGATCCAGAACGTCATTCACCTGCTGCGCGCGCGGCGGTTCCTCCCGCTGTTCTCGACCCAGTTCCTCGGCGCATTCAACGATAGCCTGTTCAAGCAGGCGGTCGTCCTGTTCGTCACCTTCCAACTTTATTCGAATCCGGCGCAGGAGGCTCAGTTCAGCGCCATCGCGCAGGGCCTTTTCATGCTGCCCTTCTTCCTTTTTTCGGCACTTTCCGGGCAGCTCGCCGACGACCATGACAAGGCGCGGCTCATTCGCATCATCAAGCTCGCGGAAATCGGGATCATGATCGTCGGCGGCGCCGGAATCATGCTCGCCAACGTGCCGCTGATGCTCACCGCTGTCTTCTTGATGGGTACGCACTCGACTTTTTTCGGCCCAATCAAATATGCGATCCTGCCGCAGCATCTGCGCAAGGACGAAGTGCTCGGCGGAACCGGCCTGGTCGAAGCCGGAACCTACATCGCGATCCTGCTCGGAACGATCCTGGCGGGGACGCTCGCCTCGAGGCCCGCGATTGCGGTGGTCGCGACGATCGGCTTTGCGGCGCTCGGCTACCTGGCCGGACGGCAGGTCCCCCCTGCCCCGCCGGCGGCCGAGCGCATTCCGTTCAACTGGCATATCATCCGGGCTTCCGTCGGCCTGGTGAACGCAACCATGCACATCCCCAGGCTGTTTCTGGCGATCTGCTCAATCAGCTTCTTCTGGACCATCGGCGCGGTGCTCATCATTATCTTCCCGCCGCTGGTGAAAAACGTGCTTGGCGCGGACGAGCAGGTCGCGAGCCTGTTCATCGCGATCTTCTCGATTGGGATCGCGATCGGATCGGTGATGATCAACCGGCTGCTGAAGAGTGAGGTCTCGGCGCGCTTTGCCCCGGCGTCGGTGATCGGCATGGGAGTGTTCGTCGTCCTCCTGCACTTTGT
>JAXDPR010000147.1:0-3754 GCA_034668265.1 Sphingomonadales bacterium | reverse complement strand
CAGGTGCTGGCGCTCGCAAGGGCGTGGAGGTTCGAGTCCTCTCCTGGGCACCAACGCTGCGTGCAGCCGATCCAGGGGATCGGCGAGACCAGCCATCCGAGCAGCGCGAGGTCGCGCACTTGCCACTCCGCCCCTACCCCGCTTAGTGCGGGCCATGTCACGTCCGTACAACGCCCACGCCGCTGTCGACCAGCTCGCCGCGATCTACGACGAATCCGTCGCCAACCTTCGTCAGGCGCTCGCACGCTACGTCGAGGATGGCACCGTGCCCGACGCTCGGGCTCGGAAGAAAGGCGCCTTCGCATACCCCGAGCTCCGCATCGACTATGGCGGGAAAGTCCCCGCCGCCGCACCGTCGCGCGCCTTCGCCCGGCTCAACCAGCCCGGCACCTACGCAACCAGCATCGCCCGCCCCGAACTCTTTCGCGATTATCTCGTCGACCAGCTCGAGCATCTCGCGCGCGACTATGACGTGACCGTGTCGGTCGGCCGCTCGGCAAGCGAAATCCCTTATGCGTACGTGATCGAGAACAGCGGAATCCAGGTCGGCGACATCGGCACCGCCGAGCTGTCACGCTACTTCCCGTCGAACGAGCTCGTGCATCTGGGCGACGAAATCGCCGACGGCGTGTGGGTCAGCGCACCCGACCAGCCGCGCCCCCTCGCTTTGTTCGACGGGCCCCGGACCGACTTCAGCCTCGCGCGCCTCCGCCACTACACCGGGACTCCGCCCGAGCATTTCCAGCAGTTCGTGCTGTTCACCAACTATGTCCGCTACGTCGACGAGTTCGTGGCGGTCGCGATCGATACGCTGCGGCGCAAGGACTCGCGCTTCACCGCCTTGTCGGTGCCGGGCGCGCTCTACGAGCCAGGTGAACTCACCGACGCCGAGGCGCAGATTGCGGCGGGCCAGTGGCGGCGGCACCAAATGCCCGCCTATCATTTGATGGCCGACGACCGCAGCGGGATCACGCTGGTCAACATCGGTGTCGGCCCTTCGAACGCGAAGACGGTATGCGATCATGTCGCGGTGCTTCGGCCCGAAGTATGGCTGATGATCGGCCATTGCGGGGGCTTGAGACCGAGCCAGACGATCGGCGACTATGTCCTCGCCCACGCGTACCTGCGTGACGACCATGTGCTCGACGACGTGCTTCCGCCCGAAGTGCCGCTGCCGGCGATCGCCGAGGTGCAGAACGCCCTGTTCGACGCGACCACCACGATCACTGGCGAGGACGAGGACAGCGTCAAGCGGCGGCTGCGCACCGGCACGGTCGTCACGACCGACGATCGCAATTGGGAATTGCGCTACGCCGCCAGTGCGCTGCGCTTCAACCAGAGCCGCGCGGTAGCGATCGACATGGAATCCGCGACGGTGGCGGCGCAGGGCTATCGTTTCCGAGTGCCCTACGGGACTCTCCTTTGCGTCTCAGACAAGCCGCTTCACGGCGAACTCAAGCTGCCCGGACAGGCCAATGCCTTCTACGAGCGCGCGATCAGCCAGCACCTGCGCATCGGGATCGAGGCGCTGAACCTGTTGCAGCGCGAGGGCGAGGGCCTGCACAGCCGCAAGCTCCGCAGCTTCGACGAGCCGCCGCTGCGCTAGCTGACCGAGAGGATTTGCCCCGCGTGGGTGACCTCGACCTGGGTCGCCGTCACATTGCCCTTGCCGACCGCAACCCGGCGAACCTGTCCGATCAGCTTGATCGTCTTGCCGACCAGCGCGGCCTTCAGGTCCTCACCATATTTCTTGGTTAGGCCGGGCAGCGCCGACGAGCGGATCGACACGCCGAGGTTGGCGGCCGAATGGAAATCCTTCTCGCTGTCGAGATAGTAGCCGCCGCGACTCTTCGCCGCATTCTGCACCTTGAACTGGAACAGCGCCCGCACGGGCTTGGGCGAGGCGGCGGCGGCGCGGCTGATGGCCTGAGCGGGGCTAAGCGTATCGAGCTGCTGCCGCGCGGCCGCAATCGGGCCGGCCAGCAGAAGGCATGCAAACAAAATGGTGAGGCGCACGGGCGAACTCCGTCATCGTTACCCGAGCAAGGTCAGCATGGCGCGGGCCCGCGGCCGAGACAAGAGCCCGCGACTGGTTAGCGAGTCACCGGTGCTGGCGGTGGCGGCAGGGGCGCCAGGTTCTTCATCCGGCCGAGCTTCGGCGCCGCCGGATTGGTCTTTAGAAAAGCCTCGGTCGCGTCGAGATCGACGCCGAGGTCGATGACGTCCGAGGCCTGCTTGAAGACCGTGAAATTGTCGCCGCCGGTCGACAGGAAGCTGCCGATTGCAATGCGGTAGCTCGCAGCCGGGTCGATCGGCTTTCCGTTGAGCCGCATGTCGACGACGCGGTCGCCGTTGCCGCGGCGCGCGTCGTACGAATAGGCGAAGCCGTTGCTGGGAAGGAGCATCGTCGGCTTGTCGGGCGTGTTCTTGCCGCTTTCGAACTCCTGCTCGAGCAGCGCCTTCACTTGCGCGCCGGTCAGGGTCAGGACGACGAGATCGTTGCCGAACGGCTGAACCGAGAAAATCTGGCCGTAGGTTACATCGCCGTTCGCCGCCGGGATAAGGTCGGCGCGGATCCCGCCCTGGTTGGTGAAGGCGATCTGCGCACCCGCCTTGCGGCCGCCGAACAACATGGCGTCGGACAAGAAGTCGCCGGCGCTGTTCTCCCGATCCGGATTCATCGTCCGGTTCACCGGTCCCGACAGCTTGCCGACGACGCGGTTGGCCTGAGGAGCCGCGGCCGCGACATAGCGGCTCACCAGCTCGGCGACAGGCGGGTCGGCCGGAAAGACCGGGAAGCTTGGCACGATCGGAACCGTGCCGAGGCCGGTCGAAAAGGCTTCGCCCTGGATGATGATATTGTCGGCGCGCTGGCCGATGACGTGCCGGTCGGGCGAGAAGGTCAGGCGGATGTCGGTAATCAAAGTCCCGTAGCTGCCGGCGCTGGTCAGCAGCAGCGGATGCGCGCCCTGCCTCGGAATCTCGCAGATGTACGAGCGGTGGGTGTGCCCGGACACGACCAGGTCGATCGCCGGGTCGAGCCGGGCAAGAATCGGAAGAATATCTCCGCTCAGATTGGGGCAGGACTTGTCGTTGTAGCCGCCGGTCGTCGCGCCGCCCTGGTGAAGCAGGATAACGATGGCATCCGCGCCCTGTGCCTTGAGCTGCGGGACCAGCGCGTTCGCCGTGTCCGCCTCATCGGCGAAGTGCACGCCCGCGACGCCCGCCGGCGTGACGATCGCGCCGGTGTCTTTCAGCGTCATGCCGATGAAGCCGATCTTGACCGGGCCGAACTGCCGGATCGCCGTCGCAGGGAAGAGCGTGGTGCCATTGCCGGTCAGGACATTGGCGGCGAGGAACTGGAAGCTGGCACCCTTGAAGTGCTCGAGCGCACACGGCTGGCGGCCGGTCAGCTTCTCGCAGCCGCCGCGCTGCATCCGCGTGAGCTCGCGCGTGCCCTTGTCGAATTCGTGGTTGCCGACCGAGTTGAGCTCGACCCCCAGGAGGTTCATCGCGTCGATGCTGGGTTCGTCGAGGTAAAGCGCCGAGACCAAGGGGCTCGCGCCGATGATGTCGCCGGCGGAAACGGTGATCGTGTTGGGATGGCCAACGCGAAGCGTCTTCGCCGCGCCGGCAAGATAAGCGACCCCACCGGCCGGCACCCTGACCTTCGATCCGTCGGGAGCGGTCGCATCGATGCTGAACTTGGGCGGTTCGAGATTGCCGTGGAAATCGTTGATCGCGAGGATCTGGA
>JAXDPR010000146.1:0-6223 GCA_034668265.1 Sphingomonadales bacterium | reverse complement strand
TTATTTAGCCTATCTGGTTGTTTTTGTCCCGTTGCCCCAGCCTCGACTATGCTGCTAAGAGCGCAATGCGGGGGCGCGAAAGGAGCTTAAACATATGTCCTTGTCCCGCCTGGCGGCGGCCGCCTTTCTGGCCAGCCTCGCCTTCAGCCCGGTCTCGGCCCAACCGAGTTCGCCATCCGTCACCATCAATGTCAGGAGTTTCAGCTTCGCGCCGCAGCCTATTCGCCTGGCGGCGGGCCGGCCGGTCACGCTTACCTTCGTCAACCAGTCGGGCAGCGGCCATGATTTCACGGCGAAGGAATTCTTCGCGGCTTCGGCGATCAGCGCCGGCACCGCGCCGGGCGGCAAGATCGCGCTGGCCGGCCATGAGACGAAGAGCATCACGCTGACCCCGCGCGCCGGAAGCTATGCCGCGCACTGCAGCCACTTCCTCCATTCAAGCTTCGGAATGAAGGATGTGATCGTGGTCCGTTAGACCACGTGCTCGCTGTGGCCGTAGACGATGATCGACATATAGCCTTCGCGAGGCGCCGAGCCGGGGCGGGCGCCGCCTGCGCTGGCTTCGAAGCGCTCGGCTGACAGGTCGGCGCAGCTATATTGCGGAGTGACCGATCCGGAAGTCGCCACGACCTGGCAATCCTTGACCGCGCCGCGGGCGTCGATCGCCAGCGCCATCACCCGCCCGCCGAGCAGGGTCTCGCCGGGCTGAAGCATCATGTCCGGCTTGGCGCCGAGGCTGAAGCGGCGTTCAAAGGTAATCCGGGTGAACTCATTCTTGGCGCCTCTGGCCGCGGAAGCCTGGGCGCCCTCGACCGTGCATTCATGCCCGGCGGCGGGCTGAAGGCTCGACTCATAGCGGCATGATTGGGCCTGACCGTCGTCGGCGACCAGAACAGTGACCCGTTCCCACCACGGCGAGGTCGAGGTCAGGGTTGCGGCGGAATGGGCGGAGGCGGAGGCGAGGGCAAGGGCTGCGACTGCACGGAACACCGGCTAACTCCATTCGTGTCCCGCTCCGGCGGCACAATTGCCGCCGCCGTCAGCGACGCCGAAGGAAGGCCAAGGCCGTCGCCACCTGCTCGCCCTAACGCGCGATGGCCGTTTGGTGTCCGTCCGTTTGATGAAGCTTTCGACAGGGGGCTGGCCGCGCGGGCACTTCGGCGCATCGGGGCTGGCCCCAAAAGAAATGGGGGCCGGCATTGCTGCCAGCCCCCACTGCGCCGAGCGAAGGATATGCCGGTGTTCGTAACCTGGTCCTCTGAAAACCCGAAGGCTCCAATGAACCCGCTCTCGATCCTGGCTCACCAGCTCAGGCGTCGCTTCCCATCTTGCAGCTCCCCCTTGCGAGGAGCCGGACCGTTCTACTCGACTGCGCCACCCGAAGGCTCGCTGGTCTTTCGTCCCGTCTGGCCTGGCACTGGAATTTCAATCCGAAGACCGAACTTCCGTCCAAAACCGCCCGATGTTCCGCGGCCCTTCTTGGGGAAACCGCTCTTGCGTCCCGCTTTGCTCACCTGATTCCGAAGAACCCGGGAGCCGCGTCGCGCGAGAGGCAACTTCCTCTTCCGGCGCCTCTTCCCGGCTGACCCCGACCAGAACCCGAAAGCTCTGTCCATTGCCTGCCGGCGGAGATCGGACCTTTGGTCACCTGCCGCACCTTCGAACCGTTGCCGGCTCTTGGGGAGGCCGGGACCGCCGTCCCGATCACATGAGCACCATGCACATCGCTTCCGAGTCGCGGAAGCAAAATTTTCGGTAACAAGCCTGTGGATAACGGGGATATCGGGAGCAACCGTAGGAACTTTGTCATAAACGCGATTTTCCCGAAAGGGATCGAATCGGATCGGGATAGCCGCGGTTGCCGTTCCGTTCCCCTCCGCTTACCTCAACCTCGTGCCCGAATCCCCTGTCCGAGCTCCCCAGCCTGCCTACCTGGAGGAGTTGAACCCGCCCCAGCGCGAGGCTGTGCTGACAACAGAGGGGCCGGTACTCGTGCTGGCCGGTGCCGGCACGGGCAAGACGGCGGCGCTGACTGCGCGCCTTGCCCATTTGATTGCCACCCGCAAGGCGTGGCCAAGCCAGATCCTCGCCGTCACATTCACCAACAAGGCCGCCCGCGAGATGCGGGAGCGAGTCGGCAAGCTCTCCGGGGGCGCGCTCGAAGGCATGCCATGGCTCGGAACTTTTCACTCGGTCGCCGCGCGGATGCTGCGCAGTCATGCCGAGGTGGTCGGTCTCCAGTCGAACTTCACCATCCTCGACACGGACGATCAATTGCGCGTCCTCAAGCAGCTCGTCCAGGCGGCGAACCTCGACGAAAAGCGCTGGCCCGCACGCCAACTCGCCGCCCTCATCGACCGGTGGAAGAACCGCGGCTGGACTCCGCGCGAGGTCGATGCCGGCGAATCCGAGGCTTTTGCCGCCGGTCGCGGTGCGGATCTCTATGCGCGGTATCAGGAGCGGCTCAAGGCATTGAACGCCTGCGACTTCGGCGATCTCCTGCTCCACATGCTCGTCATACTCCGCACGCAGGCCGACGTCCTCAATGCCTTCCGGGACCGCTTCCGCTACATCCTGGTCGACGAATATCAGGACACCAACCAGGCACAGTACGAATGGCTGAGGCTTCTTGCCGAGCCCCGCCGCAACCTGTGCTGCGTCGGCGACGATGACCAGTCGATCTACTCCTGGCGCGGAGCCGAGGTCGCCAATATCCTGCGCTTCGAACGGGACTTCCCCGGGGCCACCATCATTAGGCTTGAACAGAACTACCGCTCGACCAGCCACATCCTTGCGGCCGCCGACGGATTGATCGCGCATAACGCCGGCCGGCTTGGAAAGACCTTGTGGACCGATGCCGGCGACGGCGAGAAGGTTCGAGTGATTGGCGTGTGGGACGGCCCCGAGGAAGCCCGGCGAGTCGGCGAGGAAGCGGAATCCCGCATGCGATCGGGCGGTTCGCTCGACGACGTCGCCATTCTCGTCCGCGCCCAGTTCCAGACGCGCGAGTTCGAGGAGCGGTTCATTGCGATCGGACTTCCGTACCAGATCATCGGCGGCTTTCGCTTCTACGAGCGTGCGGAGATCCGCGACGCGATCGCCTACCTCCGTTTGGCTGTTCAGCCGGCGGATGATCTCGCCTTCGAGCGCATCGTCAACCAGCCCAAGCGTGGTCTCGGCGACAAAGCCGTCGCCACCATTCACCGCCACGCCCGCGCGACACAGCAGCCGCTGCTACTTGCCTCGGCAGCCCTGCTCGACAGCGATGAGCTGACACCCCAGTCCCGGCGCAGCCTTGGTAATTTCGTCGCCGACATCGCGCGCTGGCGTCAGATGTCGTCCGAGCTCCCCCACCCTGAACTCGCCCGGATCCTGCTCGACGAGAGCGGCTATACCGCCATGCTGCAAGCCGACCGTTCGGCCGAGAGCGCCGGGCGCCTCGAGAACCTGGCCGAGCTGACGCGCGCCATGGAAGAATATGAATCGCTTGGCGCCTTTCTCGAGCACGTCAGCCTGGTCATGGACAATGACGAGGCACGTCAAGGCGAGCGTGTCACGATCATGACCATCCACGCCGCCAAGGGACTGGAGTTCGACACCGTCTATCTCGCCGGCTGGGAAGAAGGCGTGTTCCCCTCACAACGCTCGCTCGACGAAGGCGGTCTTGCCGCGCTCGAAGAAGAACGCCGCCTGGCCTATGTCGCGATCACCCGCGCGCGCCGCCGTTGCACGATCTTCCACGCTGCCAACCGTCGCATCTATGGCCAGTGGACGAGCTCGATCCCCTCTCGTTTCCTCGCAGAGCTGCCGAAGGCCCACATCGACGAGGAGACGACGATGACCGGCGGCGAAAGCCTGTGGCGAGCACAGTGGTCAGAGCGAACCGACCCATTCGCGCACCTCGGGCCCGCGCAGGCGATGCGCGCCGGCACGCGCGGCCCGGGCTGGCAGCGCGCGAGCCGCGACGGGCGCTTCAACCCCGAGCCTCAGCGAGTGATCGAGGCCCGCGCGTCGGCGGTTAGCCTTGGGAATCAGGGTCGGACCGACCTGTCAGTCGGCCAGCGCGTTTTCCACGGCAAGTTTGGCTATGGCACGATCGCGGCGATCGAAGGCAACAAGCTCGAAATCGATTTCGAGCATGCCGGTCGGAAGAAAGTCCTGGATAGTTTCGTCAGCGCGGGGTGAGCGTTACTCGGCCGTCTTGCGCACGCTGTTGCGGACCCACGGGATGATCGAGGTCCAGGTAAGCTCTTCGAACAGCTCGATGCCGATCAGTTCGCCGTGGCTCCACAGGACTTCGCCGGCGGGAATATTCAGGCCCTCCACGAATATCGCGACGTAGGTCCCAACCGGGGGCATTTCGCTGCCTTCAAGCTGCAAGCCTCCGCTAGAGATGTTGCGCAACATCGCGGGCCAAAAACTTGCGCCACACTTGATGTGGGCAAGGCAGCGGACCTCCAGCCGCGGCATCGTCCGCCGTTCCGGCGTCTGGCTGACCAGCTTCCGGTTCAGCAGGGCAATTACGTCGATCGAGTCGTCGAAACGGATCCCGAGGCCGCCCCGATCGGTCCAGGCGACCTTGCCGGTCGGCCGGT
Organism: Sphingomonadales bacterium; assembly: GCA_034668265.1. Classification (GTDB taxonomy): domain Bacteria; phylum Pseudomonadota; class Alphaproteobacteria; order Sphingomonadales; family Sphingomonadaceae; genus Sphingomicrobium. Next base: position 1,628 of record JAXDPR010000146.1, on the reverse strand, counting down.
GCCCCGTCGCGAGCTCGATTGATACGCTGTCGCCAATTGCAGGAATGACGTCGCTGGCAATTGTCGCACCCAAAGCGGAAATCTTCCGGATCTCGCACTCGTGACGCAGGCCGGAATGGTAGATAGCCGACGGGTCGAACGGTCCCTTGGCCTCGCCTGATGCGTCATCGGGCCATGGGAGGCGGTCTCCCACAACCACGGTTGTGACTGATGAGGGTTCAGTCATTTGATCATCCGGCCGTTCCCCACGACCTTCGCCTCGCGACAGCTAATAAGTCGCTAACGCCGCTGTTGATTGGCCGAAGGACGAAACCCGCCCTCATCACGGCTCAGACGACAGAGAGCTGAGGATGAAATCGCCTGCTGGGATCGTTCCACTAATTGCTGCTTTGCAACTCTGAGGGAACCCGACTCGGGGCCGATGCATTTTCGCCGCAAAAGTCAAGATCAAATTTCAGGTGTAAAATGAAGCGTATGGCCTTTGTGCTCGCGTTTGCGGGCTCGTGTATCCTCAACCTCGCCGGGACCTCACCGGCGTTAGCCCTTGAAACCTATGAAGCGCGCACGGAGGCAAGCGATGCTGCCAGCCAGGCGCGCATCGACATGATCGATGCGTTTGGCGACAAGACTTTGAAGCCGGGCCAGTATGTGTGGCGGGACATGCCCGACGCTGCCGGGCCGCAACGCGTGGTCGTCAGCCTGTCGGACCAACTCGCCTATCTATATCGCGGTGATACGCTGGTCGCGGTGTCGACAATTTCGAGTGGCAAGGACGAGAAGCCAACGCCGACCGGCATCTTTTCGGTCCTCGCCAAGCAGCCGATGTATCGTTCAAAGAAGTACGACAACGCCCCGATGCCGTGGATGCAGCGGATCGACGAATATGGGATCGCGCTCCACGCCGGATTCAACCCGGGCGTGCCGGCAAGCCACGGTTGCGTCCGATTGCCAAGCGCGTTCGCAAAGAAGCTCTACTCCGTCACCGATGTCGGAACGCCAGTTTATATCGGCGCGTAGTTTGCCGAGGGCCGCGCAGGGCAATGCGCGGCCCCAGTCCCCTTAAAGCGCTTGGCGCGACGCGACTCGCCGTCTGGCGGCATACGCACGTCTCGCGAATCGACTCGTCGTGTTTGTCAATATCTATTTGAACCCTCTGGCGTCTTCCGCGTTCTGACGGCAAGAGATTGAACAACAAAGGTTTTGATCGTGAAAATCCGGATGCTGGCCGGCGTCGCCTGTGCGGCGCTGATGAGCCTTTCTTTGCCTGCGCACGCAGCGGCGAGCCCGCAGCTACCCTCGCCCGCAACTTACGAAACGGGCGACGCAGCCGTAACCGCATTCTATGCCTCGCGCTCCGGGGCTCCACTCTGGCTGAGGAGCGGCGCCGACAGCTCGGCTGCGCGGGAGTTGATCGGCATTCTCCAGCGCGCGGCGCTCGACAGCATGCCGAGCGGGCCCGCTTTCGCACAGCAGGTACAGGCGCTCCTTAGCCGCGCCGAATCCGGTGATCAGGCCGCCGTGTCGACGGCAGATCGGCTGCTGTCGTTGGCTTGGGTCCAATATGTCGGGGCCATCCAGACGCCGCCAGCGGGCATGACCTACGCCGATCAATGGGTCACGCCGCGGCG
>JAXDPR010000145.1:0-3567 GCA_034668265.1 Sphingomonadales bacterium | reverse complement strand
CTCGCCAGCCAGAGCCCCGGCAGAACCACCATGCCGTCCGCCATCCGAGCGACGCGCGCAACAAGAGCGCCGACGGCGGGCGCGGCCGTGGTGATCCCCGCGGCGATGGTGAAGCCACCCGGCGGGTCGTCCTGCCAGCGGTCGGCAAGCCGGCGCAGCAATTGGTTGCGCCGTTCCGAGAGGTCGAGCAGGTCGTGCTCCGCGAGAAGTGCAGGCCAGTTCTCGTAGATCAGCTGCAGCTTTTCGACCGATTTTTCCCAGTGGGCGGCAAGGTCGGGCGCCGCCGCAACTGCATCCTTGAGCCGGCGCGGATCGACCTCTTCGATCAGCAAGGCATCCAGGGCTCGCGCAAGGTCGGCGGCGACGCGCAGGCTTTGTGCGCTTCCTTCGCCGCGCACCAGCGATGCCAGGCGCAACAGCCGCTCGGTGGGGTCGATCGCCGGCGGCAATGGCTCGTCGATCCGGTCGAGCGCGCCTCCAATCCGTTCGTCGAGCTCGGGGTCGCCGACCGGGATCAGCCGCGGCAGCAGCAATCCGCTGCCGCTCTGCCGGACGAAGGCCTCGGTGACCGCGCGCACGGCGCGATTGTTCGGAAGGAGGATGCGGCCCTGAGCAAGGCCCAGCGGCTCCTTCCCGAACCTGGCGATCAGCCCCGCGGCAAGCGCGTCGGCGAACGAACGGTGCGACGGGATGGTGCAGACCGCGGGGCGGTCAGGCATTCTCGAGTGCCGCTTCCGTCATCGGGATCGACTGCGGAGTTCCGACATCGAACCACAAGCCCTGGTGAACCGCGCCGAATGCGCGGCCTTCCTCGATCGCCCGGTCCCAGAGGACGTTGGTGGAAAAGGGTCCTTCCGGCGCGTCACGCAACAGCCGCTTCGAGACCATCTGGATGCCAGTGAACACGAACGGCGCGACACGGCTTCGTTCACGGCGGCGAATCCGGCCGGCGCGGTCCATGTGGAAGTCGCCCATCCCGCGATGATTGAGCGCGCGCGCCTGCGGCACAAGCAACAGCAGCGCGTCCATCTTCGAATCGTCCCATTGCGACGCGAGCAATCTGATCGTGTCGGCGGGGCCGTCGATCCACAGATTGTCGCTGTTCAGCGCAAGGAACGGGTCGCAATCGATCAGCGGCGCGGCTTTGACCAGGCCGCCGCCGGTTTCCATCAGGAGCGCGCGCTCATCGGAGATCACCACTTCGAGGCTGTGCGCGCGTGTTGCCAGATGGGCTTCGAGCGCATCCGCCAAATAATGAACGTTGACCACGACCTTCCGGACGCCGGCGGTCCGCAGCTTCTCGAGCACGTGATCGAGCAGCGCCTTGCCGCCGACCTCGATCAGGGGTTTGGGCTTGGTCGCGGTCAGCGGCCGCATCCTCTTGCCCAGCCCCGCGGCCATGATCATCGCCGTCGCCGGAACCTCGGCCGGAACTTCGGCGCGCAGGCGCAACGCGCGTTTCGCGGTGCTCACGCGGCCTCTTTCCAGGGCTCGCGGCGATGCTCCGGACGGACATTCGCATCGAACCATTCGCGCACCGGCTTCAAGTGCGGCTGCGCGATGTCACGCTCGAGCAAGCCCCACATGCGCGGCTGGAAACGGCGATAGCCCGGCTTGTTGTCGCGCTTCCAGAGCCGCGTGAAGACGCCGAGGATTCGCGTGTTGCGCTGCGCCGCAAGTGCCCAGTAGGCGCGTTCGAACGGCTCGCCATGGCCGGTCGCGGCGACATAGCGGTCGATCATTGCCCGCTCGATGGATTCGGGAACGTCGCGGCGCGCATCCTCGAGCACCGATGCAAGGTCATAGGCCGGGTGCCCGGCGAGCGCGTCCTGGAAGTCGAGCAATCCGAGGTGCGCGACCCCGTCGCGGCCCTCGATCAGCATGATGTTCTCGGCATGATAATCACGAAGAACGGTCACGGGGCCGAGGCCGTCGTCCGCGACCGGCTGCAGCACCCTGGTCCAGGCAGCCCGATACGCATCACCATCCACGTCCGCGCCGACCGCAGGACAATACCAGTCGGTGAACAACGCCAGCTCGTCGAGCCACTGCTCCAGCCCATGCGGCTTGAGGCCGGCCATCGGCGGATGGGCGTGAAGGTGAACCAGGACGTCGGTTGCAAGCTCGTACAGCCCGCGCTCGCGATCGGGATCGGTGTCCAGCGTTTCGCGCAGCCGGGCGCTGCCGAAATCGCCGAGGAGCAGGAGCCCTTTCTCGAGGTCGCGAGCGAGGATTTCCGGAGCGCTGAGGCCCGCGCCGATCAGCCATTCGGCGACCGCGATGAACGGCGTCGGATCCTCGTGCGGCGGCGGCGCGTCCATCAGAACCGCGCTGCGTCCGCGATGGACCACACGGAAATAGCGGCGGAAGGAGGCATCGCCCGCGAGCGGCAGGATCTCGGCCCCTTCCCAGCCCGAAGCTGCAAGGAAATCAGGCGCATGCGGCGGCGGAATCATCGGGGAGGCCATCGCCCCTCCCATGACGGGGGCACCACCGCTGTCAAGATTCTGTCGCCATCCTGCCCAAACTCGAACGACAGGCGGAGCGTGTCGGGCCACGCCTGCTCGCCGGCCCGCTCCGGCCATTCGACCAGCAGGACCGCGTCGGCGGCCCCGTCGAGTCCGAGCTCTTCGATCTCCGACCCATTCTCGATCCGATAAAGGTCGACGTGCCAGACCGGCGGGTCGACGTCGTCATAGGGCTGGACGATCGCGAAGCTCGGGCTCGGGACCTCGCCTTCATGGCCAAGCTCGGCGATGAACCCGCGTGCAAACGCCGTCTTGCCCACGCCGAGCGGCCCGGAAAGCGTGATCACATCGCCGGCCCGCGCCGCCCGCGCCAGAGCCGCACCTGCGGCGCCGGTCTCATCTTCGCTTCCAAGGATCATCGAGTGCCGCGCGGGATCGTCAGGGTAACTGCCGTGCCTTTGCCCTTTTCGGATTCAATCTCGACCGTGCCCCCGTGTGCCTCGATGAATTGTTGGGTCAGGGGCAAGCCGAGGCCCAGCGCCGCTTCGCCGCGAACGCCGGCCTCCGCCACTCGGTCGAAGCGATCAAAAACGCGTGGCAGGTCATTCGCGTCGATGCCGGTTCCGTTGTCGGCTATCCGGATCACCGCCTGCTTCTTGTCTCCGTCCGCAGACAGGGAAATCCGCCCCTTGCGGTCGGTGTAGGCGATCGCGTTCTGGAGCAAATGCTCGATCGATTCCCGAAGCCTTCGAGCGTCGCCAAACACATTCCCGGCGGAGGCCGCGATTTCGACCTCCAGCTTCTGCGCTTTCTCGGCCGCCCGAGGCTTCGCCGTCTCGGCCGCTGCGCGGCACAGACCGCCGATGTCGACCCGCTCCTTCTCGAGCGCCACGCCGCGCGTGTCGCCGGTGGTGAGGTCGAGCACGTCGTTGATCAGCTTCGACAAACGCCCGACCGATTCCAGGATCGCGCTGACATAGTCGGTCGCCTTGGGGCTGAGATCTCCGGCATAGCCACCGCCGAGGAGCTCGGCGAACCCGCCGATCGATGTCAGCGGCGTGCGCAACTCGTAGCTCATGTTCGCGACGAAGTCGGTCTT
>JAXDPR010000144.1:0-3514 GCA_034668265.1 Sphingomonadales bacterium | reverse complement strand
AGCAGGAAGCCGTGGCCGTAGACCTGCCCCGGAAGCGCGATCCCCGCCGACATCAGGAACGCGGGCCAATAGACCGCGTGGAAGCGCACGACGTCCTTGCCGATCAGATGGACGTCGGCGGGCCAGTAGCGCCGCCACAGCTCGGTGTCGTCGGGATAGCCGAGGCCGGTGATGTAATTGGTCAACGCGTCGAGCCAGACGTACATGACGTGATTGCCGCTGTCCGGTACCGGCACGCCCCAGTCGAAGCTGGTGCGCGAGATGCTGAGGTCCTTGAGCCCGCCCTCGACGAAGCGGACGACCTCGTTGCGGCGGCTATCGGGCCGGATGAAGTCTGGATTGGCCGCATAATGGTCGAGCAGCCGCTGCTGATAATTCGACAGTCGGAAGAACCAGCTTTCCTCGACCGTCCACTCGACCGGCGTGCCCTGCGGCGACAGCTTCGTGCCGTCCTCGGAGAGGCTTAGCTCCTCTTCCTCGTAATAAGCTTCGTCGCGGACCGAGTACCACCCTTCGTAGCGGTCGAGGTAAAGGTCCCCCCTCTCCTCCATCGCCTTCCAGATTGCCTGGCTCGCGCGATAATGGTCCGGTTGCGAAGTCCGAATAAAACGGTCGTATGACACGTTAAGAGTATCGCACATGCTTTGGAAAAGCTGAGACATTTTGTCCGCGAATGCACGTGGCTCCAGGTCTTCCGATCGCGCTGCCTGGGCCATCTTCAGCCCATGCTCGTCAGTCCCCGTCTGGAACCGCACGTCCCGCCCCTGGCTCCGCTGGAACCGTGCCATCGCATCGGCGGCGACTGCCTCATAGGCGTGGCCGATGTGCGGCGGGCCGTTGGGATAGCTGATCGCGGTCGTGATGTAGAATGGATCGGCCATGGCGATGCCCTAGCCGCCGCTTCCTAGCGCTTCAAGGAAGGGGCTCGGCGACGTCGGCCATGATCCCGCCGAGCTGGAACACCGTCGCCGCCGGGTCGAGCGACACCCGGGGTGCGATAGCGGTGAGTTCGCGGGCCCTGGCGTAGGCATCGAGCGCGCGCTCCCGCGGCGGGCCGTCGAGCGCCCGGGCCTCGCGCGCGATCAGCGACGGCGCCAGGCCAAGGAATGCGGCATACCGGTCGGCCGCGCCCTTCTTGCCAAGTTCGGTCGCAAGCTCCGAGCGGCGGGAGTTGGTCGGGTCGCCCTGGCGAAGGATCGCAAGGGCGGCGTCTTCGAGCTTGGCAAGGCCGAGTTCGGCAAAGGCCAGCGCCCTCCCCGCCGAGCCGAACGACATGGCGATGATCCGCTTGCGCTCGGCCGCGCCGAGGTCGGGCGCGTGCTGTGCCAGGACTGACGTCATGGCGTCATCGTCAAGCTTCTGGAAATCGAGCCGCCGGCAGCGCGACCGGATGGTCGGCAGCAGCCGCCCCGGCGCATGGCTCACGAGGAAGAACAACGTGTTCGCCGGGGGCTCTTCGAGCATCTTCAGGAGGGCGTTGGCGCCGGACGTCTCAAGATCATCGACACTGTCGATCACGGCAACCCGCCAGTCCGACATCGCCGGGCTGAGCTCAAACAGATCGGCGAGGCCGCGGACCTGGTCGACGCTGATGTTGCGTGCGAGGTTGCCCGTCTTCTCGCTGACCAGCCGTTCGAGCTGGCGCATGTCGGGATGGCTCCCGGCCTCGACCAATTTAACCATCGGGTGATCGTCGTCGCTCGCGATGCCCGGCACGTCGAACGGCGGGCCGGCCGCTTCGGCGAGCACGCGCCGCGCGGCGGCATGGGCAAAGCTTGCCTTGCCGACCCCCTTCGGCCCGGCGAGCAGCCAAGCGTGGTGAAGCTTGCGCGACGCCCAGGCGCTCGCGAACTGGTCGATCGCGCGGTTCTGGCCCAATATCTCCTTTGCAATCACGGCATGAGGTCCTCGAGCGCGTCGAGCAGGCGCTCGGTCACTTGCTCCGGCATTCCCGAAGCATCGACGAGCCGCACCCTTTCGGGTTCTTCGGCGGCGATGAGGTGGAACGCCGTCTCTACCTTGTGGTGATAGTCACTCGAACGGCCGCCGATGCGATCGCTACCCTTCGAGTCACGAGCCCGAGCGCGTTCGGCGCCTTCATCGAGCGTCAGCACCAGCGTCCGGTCGGGAAAGTCGTCGCCGATCCCGAACGCGTTGATCGCGCGCACCGCCTCGATCCCCAGGCCCCCGGCGCCTCCCTGGTAAGCGAGCGAGCTGTCGATGAAGCGGTCGGCGAGCACCCACTGCCCGCTTTCGAGCGCGGGCCTGATCGTCCTGGCGACATGGTCGGCGCGCGCCGCGGCGAACAGCAGGGCTTCGGCCTGGGGTCCCCACCGTTCCTCGCTGCCGCCGAGCAGCAATTCGCGGATTCTTTCGGCGCCTTCGCTTCCGCCGGGTTCGCGGGTGACGACGACGTCGAGGCCGCGCTGGCGCAGCGTTTCCGCGAGCGCCTTTACCTGCGTCGACTTGCCGACTCCCTCACCGCCTTCGAGGCTGATGAACTTGCCCAGCTGTATCCCCCTGGCCGTCACGCCATCCCGAACAGCGACTTGAGGCCAAGCCAGATGCGGCCGAAGAACCCGGCGCGGCCGACGTCCTCACCGGCGACCAACGGGACGATTTGCGGCGGTGTGTCGCCGGTGGTGATCACCAGCTGCGCCACTTCCTGGCCCTTTGCGATCGGCGCCACCAGCGGGCCGTCGTAGCGGATCTTCGTCTGGATATTGCCACTGGAGAGGCCGGCGGGGACCGTGACCGCGAGATTGCGCGGGGCGACCAATGGCTCTTCGCTCGAGCTTCCGAGCTGGACCTTGGCGGTGCCGACCTTGGCTCCAGCCGGGAACAAAGGCTTGGCGTTCCAGGCGCCGAAGCCCCAATTGATCAACCGCGTCGATTCCTGGACCCGCGCGTCCCAGCTGGGAAGGCCGGCGACGACCTCGATCAGTCGCCGGCCGTTCTGGTCGGCCGAACCGGTGAAGCCGTAGCCGGCCTCGTCGGTGTGGCCGGTCTTGAGCCCATCGGCGCCGGGCACATGGCCAAGGATCGGGTTGCGGTTCGCCTGCGTGATGTCCTGGTTGGACCCGAGCGTCTTGCCCCAGGTGAAGCTCGGCAGCGAATAGAATTGCTTATAGAGCTTGTAGTGATGCTCGATCTCGTACCGGGCCAGTGTCGCAAGGTCGCGCGCGCTGACAAAAGTGACGCCATTGTCGGGCCAGCCGTTGGCATTGCCGAAGTGGCTGTTGGTCAGCCCGATCTTCTTGCCCAGCGCGTTCATTTGCTCGGCAAAGGCCTGCTCGGTCCCGGCGATGCACTCGGCCAGAACGACCGAGGCATCGTTGCCCGATAGCGTGACGATGCCCTTGAGCAGATTCTCGACGCTGACCTGCTCGTTCGCGCTCAGGAACATGGTCGAGCCGGCTGCTGGGCCGTGCCACTTCTGCCAGGTCTCCGGCCGTACGGTGCACATCTTGTTGAGCGGCAGCTGGCCTTTGTCGATCAGCTCGAACGCGACTTC
>JAXDPR010000143.1:0-4185 GCA_034668265.1 Sphingomonadales bacterium | reverse complement strand
CTGGGCGTCTGGTGCCGGGGGCGCCGGCGTCCAGGGCTCTGCGCTGGTTACGGTGAAAAACAGGACGAGGCCCGCGAGCAGCAATGCCGCCGCAGCGATCAGGAGCTTCTTCACCGCTCGCCCCCCGTGGCTGCCCCGACCGTCAACGCAGCTGGCTATCCTTGCTGCCGCGCCGGTTGATGGTCGAGTGCACGACCCGTTTGTCGCGCTCCGACTGGCACGCGACGCAGGTGCGCACGCCGGGCAGCGCCGCGCGCCGCTTCTCGGGGACCGGCTCGCCGCAATCGTCGCATTCCTCGGCGCTCTCGCCCTTGGGTGTGAGCGCTCGGGCGCGAAGGATCGCATCCTTCACGGTATCGTCGATCTGGTCCTGAACCGCGCCGTCGCGCGTCCATCCGCCGGCCATCCGTACGCTCCTACTTCTTCGGAGGAGCAATATAGGGATGGAACGCGCCGCCCGGTACCGCCGAGGCGACCGGGCTCTCGAAGCCCCCTCCTACCGCCGACACCCCAAAAACCCAATCGTCGACGCGGATGTGACGTAGCACCACCTTACAATGGGGAATGGTCCAGCCACCCATTAGGGCGTTTCCGCCCACTAGCTTCTCGTTGGGATCATTCGATCCGTGACGGGCTTTCGTGCAGTCGTTCCAAGTTGCTACGCGCGCCGACTGCCACTGATTAGCGTCTGTGCGCCGCCACCAGACCTTGAATGATTGCGATCTCTCAACTGCGTCCCAGGTGATCGTCGTATCCGTGCTCACCGCCCCCTCAACCTTCGGCTCGGGCGGCGGCGGGGCGCTGGCAAGCGCGCCCAGTGCGGCGACGTTCAGCTTGGTAATCTTCGCCAAATACGGGAAGTCCATGTGGTCGAGCGTGTCGCCATATTGCACGCCGTTCTCGACCCGCACGTCCTGGTGCTGCCAATTGTAATTTTCGACCGCGACCGTGAAGCGCACCGCGGGGAAACCCAGGTTCAGGAACTCGGTATGGTCGCCGCCGCGGCCGAAGCGGTCATTGCGCCACACCTGGCGGACATCGAGCCCGATGTTCAGCCGGTCCGCTAGGCTATCTAGATAGCGTGAGATGTTGCGCCCCGGCGCATCGTTCTCGCCGCCGAGGCTGCGTTGCCGCGCCGCCAGATCCTCATGACCTTGCCAGCGCGGCCCTTCCGAAAAGATGCGGACGTGCGTCGAATCGCACACGCCGTCCGATCCGCAGCTGTTGCCGATGATATCGTTGTTCAAATTGGCGATGACGTTCCAGCCCTGCGCCTTGGCGTAGGCCGCGAGCACCTTGCCGCCGTACAGCCCCTGCTCCTCGCCCGACAGCGCGGCATAGACGATGGTGCCCGGGAACTTGTGCTTCGACAGAACCCGCGCCGCCTCGATCGCCGCCGCGACGCCCGACCCATCGTCGTTGGCTCCCGGCTCGAACGCATTGGCGTTGAGGATGTCGGTCACGCGGCTGTCGATATGGCCGGTGATGATCACCACGTCGTTGGGCCGCTCGGTTCCACGCTGGATCGCCACCATGTCGCAGATCCGCGTCGGTTGGGGCACGCGCTCGCCGGTGAAGGTGTCGCACGGGCGGACCGTTTCCAGCCCGAAGCTCTTGAAGCGGCCTTCGGTCCAGTTGAGCGCCGCGCCGATCCCGCGTTTGGGATCGGTCTGCGACGACAGGGTGTGGCGCGTTCCGAAGCCGACCAGTGACTCGACCGTCCGCTTCATCTCGGCCGCGCTGACGTTGGCGACGATCGCGCGCAGCCTGCCGTCGGGTGTCGGCGGAAAGACTTTGGGCGGCAGTGTGGTCGCGATGAGCATTGGGCTGATGAGAACGGCAACCAATCCACGCATGACGGCTCTCCTCTTGCGTCGCCGCTTAGCGAGTCGCGACCGTTCGTCGAGCGGGAATTGCGCTTTGCGCTCGCCGCGCTAGCGTCCGCCGCTTCAGTTCCAACGGGGAGGTTCGCCGTGCGTCAATTCCATGCCTTGCTGCTGCTGGGTTCGACTATCCTGGGTTCGGCTGCGAGCGCCGCTCCGGCGCCGGCGATTCCTCCCATCCTGACCGGCACGCCGAGCGCCGCTGCGATCAAGGCGCGCTGCGACTGGTTCGTCGCGCGCAGCACCGCGATGCGAAACGCGCTCGAGCGGTCCAAAGCAAAGCCCAGCGTCGCCACGACGCTTGCCGCATATGACAAGATAAACGAGCTCATCAGCGACGGCAGCGGCGAAGCCGGCTTCTACCGCGAGGTCTCTCCCACCGCGGCGAGCCGCTCGGCGGGCGAGAAATGCGAAGTGCGGATGGCGAGCGAGAACACGAAGCTGTCGCTGTCGCGGCCGGTCTATGATCATCTGAAGGCGATCGCGACGCCGGCTGACGCGCCGACGGCGCTGTATCTCAAGCGGACTCTCGGCGCGTTCGAGCGCGCCGGTATTGCCCTCGATGCCGCCGGCCGTGCCAAGGCGCAGGCTCTGGCGGACCAGGCCTCCAATCTCGGCACCTCGTTCGAAGCGAACATTCCGAAGGGCCAGAAAGAAATCACGGCGACCGTCGCCGAGCTCGACGGCGTGCCGCAGGATTTCATCGCGGCGCACAAGCCGGGGCCCGACGGCAAGATCACGCTCAGGACCGACAGCACGGATTATGTGCCGGTGATGAGCTACGCCAAGGACAGCGCACTCCGTGAACGCTTCTACCGCGCCTACAATACGCGAGCCTACCCTGAGAACGACGCGATCCTTCGCGACCTCATCAACAAGCGCGCCGAACTCGCCCAGCTGGTCGGTCGCCCCAATTACGCGACGCTGAACTTCGAAGACCGGATGCTGAATACGCCTGACAAAGTCCAGGCATTGCTCGACGAAATGTCGACGGCAGCCAAGCCCGCCGGCGAGCGCGACTATGCCAAGAAACTCGCCATGCTTCAGCAGCTCCAGCCAGGCGCGACGAAGCTGCAGCCGTGGGACAGCAGCTATGTTTCGAACCTCGTCCAGAAGCAGTCCTACGGCTACGACCGCCAGGAAGCTCGCAAGTACTTCACCTACGGCAATGTCCGCGACGGCATCCTCAAGCTCACCGCAAACATGTTCGATGTGGACATCCGGCCGTGGAAGACGCCGACCTGGGACAAGCAGGCCGAAGCTTATTGCGTCTACGATCACGGCAAGCTGATCGGGCGCTTTTATTTCGATGCTCACCCGCGCCCCGGCAAGTACGAGCACGCCAATGCGATCCCGCTTCGTTACGGGACCCGAAGCTCGCTCCCGGTGGGGGCACTCGTCTTCAACGTGCCCAACGGCCTCATGGAGCATAATGACGTCGTCACTTTCCTCCACGAATATGGCCACCTTCTCCATCATATCTTCGGCGGCCAGGACAAGCGCTGGGCGGGCTTGAGCGGCGTCGCGACCGAATGGGACTTCGTCGAGGCTCCCTCGCAGATGCTCGAGAACTGGGTCTACGACTATGACACGCTGAAGGGATTCGGGGTCGATTCCTCGGGCAATCCGATCCCACGCGATCTCGTCGAGAAGATGAACCGCGCGCGCTACTTCGACTTGGGCATGGCCGACATGCGCCAGCTCGGCCTGTCGAACATCTCGCTGCAATATTACCTGCGGCCTGCCCCGGCAAACCTCGGAGAGGCGGCGCGTGATTATGACGCGAAATACGACCTGCTGCCGCCGGCGCCGGGAACCCAGTTCCAGGACGCGTTCAGCCATCTCTCGGGCTATGGCGCGGCTTATTACACTTACCGTTGGTCGATCGTGATCGCCGACGACATGTTCACGCAATTCCAGAAGAACGGGCTGCAGGACCGCGCGACCGCCGCGCGCTACCGGCGCCTAGTGCTCGCGCCGGGCGGTTCCAAGCCGGCCGCCGAGCTGGTGTCTGACTTCCTCGGTCGGCCGATCAGCCTCGACGCGTATCGCGCGAAACTGGCGAAGGACCAGTAGGGAGCGAAACTGGAATTCGCGTCGCGTCGGGTCTAGGGGGCGGCCAACCCCTTAAGACTCAACGAGGACGCGTACCCATGCTCCGCAGCATCGACCATTTCATCGGCGGTTCCAGCTTCGCTTCGGGCGAGCGGCAGGGCGACGTCTTCGACCCCAACCAGGGCCAGGTCCAGGCGCACGTCGGTCTCGGCAATGCGACAGATCTCCAGAAAGCCGTCGACGCCGC
>JAXDPR010000142.1:0-3830 GCA_034668265.1 Sphingomonadales bacterium | reverse complement strand
GTTTGGTACGCCTGGCGCGACGAGCATGAGCACGTCATCCCGGTCGAGGAAGTCATCGCCAACGCCCGCGAGCGGCGCCGCATCCGCATGGAAAACCTCCACCAGCTGAGCCAATCGACGTGACCAGTTCGGAAGCGGCAGCCATCGGCCTGACCCACCACGCGTCCGAAGATACTGGCCTCGGCCAGCGCGGGCCGGAGTCGAAGAGCATCGTCGTCCCCTACGGCTTCTGGCTGTTCGTGCTGTCGGACATCGTGCTGTTCTCGGCGCTGTTCGCGACCTATGCGTCGCTGGTTCACGCGACCGACGGCGGGCCGGTAACGAACCAGCTGTTCGACCGCACGACGGTCGCGATCGAGACGCTGGCGCTGCTCATTTCGAGCTTCGTCTGCGGCCTCGCGATGATCGCTGCCAAGCGCAAGAACCTGCTGTGGACGCAGGTCTGGCTGCTGCTGACAGGCCTGTTGGGCTTCGTCTTCCTGGTCATCGAGCTGACCGAATTCGCGGGCATGATCCGCATCGGCGCCGGACCGCAGCGCAGCGCCTTCCTGTCGTCCTTCTTCACCCTCGTCGGCTGTCACGGAGCGCACGTCACCGCCGGACTGCTGTGGATCGGCACGATGATGGCGCAGATCTGGGCCAAGGGCTTCCGCGAGCACATCGTCCGCCGCCTACTCTGCCTCAGCATCTTCTGGCACGCCCTCGACATCATCTGGGTGGCCATCTTCACCATCGTCTATCTGATCGGGACATTGCCATGACCGAGCACGACCACGAGAACCTCAACGTCGCGCCGGGCCAGCCGCACGACAGCGTGGTGAGCGAGACGATCAGCTACGTGATCGGGCTCGGGCTTGCGCTGCTGCTGACCGGCATCTCCTTCTGGGTGGCGTCGACGTCGGTGCTGTGGGGGCCGGGCGTGGCGGTCGGCCTGGTGGTCCTGGCGATCGCCCAGATGGGCGTTCACCTGGTCTTCTTCCTCCACATCACCAGCGGCCCGGACAATACGAACAACGTGCTCGCGTTGGCGTTCGGAGTGCTGATCGTCTTCCTGGTGATGATCGGGACCCTCTGGATCATGGGGCACCTGGCCGCGAACATGGGCCCGGCGCCGGAGATGATGAACCTGCAGATGCAGCACTAGACGCGGAGGCCGCGCCTAGATTCCGGTCGCAGCGAACGTATGCCCGTCGGGATCGAGATCGCGCAGGTCGCGGCCGCGCGTTTCCTTGCCGAACCGGCCGACGAGAATCAGCGCCGCGGCGGTGGGCAGGATGATGATTAGCGACACGACCGCGAGGGGCGGGACCAGCGCGAGGATCGCGAGCAGCTGGGCGAACATGCCTCCAGCCTTGGTGCAGGCCGCCACGGTCCCGGTGGTTCGGCCGCGGATGCGCAGCGGGAAGCTTTCCGCGGCATAGGGCAAAAGCATGGCGACAAGCGCGTTGGTGCCGACGATCAGCAGAGCGACCGGAAGAACCGGGCTGCCCGATCCGGTGAACTCCAGCCACAGCACGCCGGCGAGGCCGGCCAGAGCGATACTAATCGCGCCGACGACCGACCATTTGGTGCTCCAGCTACTGTAGAGGTAGGCAACGATAAAGACCGTCGGAAAGGCGATCAGCGCGGACTCGGCGAGGAGCTTGCTTGAGACCGCCATGCTGTAGCCCCGGGCCACCAAATCGGCCGGGAGCCATAGCAGCAGCCCGAAGTTGATCAGGCCGTAGCAGATCGCGGCGAGACTCAAGGCGACGAGCTTGCCCAAGAACGCGCGGCCGGTCAGCGCCACCGACGGCCCCTTGGCGAGCGCCACTTCCTCGGCATGGCTGGCGCTGCGCGCCTTCGATCCGAACCGCTCCATGACCGCCCGCGCTTCCTCGCGGCGGCCACGGGCGAGGAGGAACTTGGCCGATTCCGGGATGAAGGCGCCGAGCAGGACGAGCGACAGGCCGGTCGGCAGGTTGAGAAGCCACATGATGCGCCAACCGAAGGTCGGCTGGAGGAGCGCGGAGAGGCCGCTCGCGGCGAAGTAGCCGCCGACCGCGCCGAGGCCGCCGACCAATACCAGCGCCCAGCCGCGGTGCTTGCTCGGCATCATCTCGGCGAGCAGCGCATAGGTGACCGGAAGCATGCCGCCCGCGGCCGCGCCCATCATGAAGCACATGCCGACGTTCCAGTAGAGCGAGGGCATGGCGCCGCAGATCGAGGTGCCGACGAACATCACCGCGGAGAGCAGGATCGACGCCTTGCGCCCGTAAATGTCGGCGATGATGCCCCAGACGATCGAGCCGACAACAGTTCCAGTAAGCGCGAAGAATGGCACCAGCGAGGCGGTCGCCTTTGGCACGCCATATTCACTGACCATGCCGGGGATGGTGAAGCCGAGGCTCGCCGGCTTCATGATGTCGATGATTAGCGCGATCACCAGCACGCTCATCAAGGCCCAATGCGCCCTGGACAAAGGCGCATCTTCGGGCGGCGAGACGACGATGTCCTGACTCGCGGCCAGCTGGCGCGAAATGTTCCGGGGCAGGAGGCCGTAGGCGGCGATGCCCACGCCAAGGATGATCGCGCCCATGCCGGCGATCATGTCGTTGCCCATCGGCATTCCGTAGAGCCGGTAATGGGTCATCCGGCCCATCAGGAACATCGGCAGGTGAGCGACCACGCCCGCGGTGACGAGCAGGACGCCGAGCGCAAACGCCCACAGGCCGCGGCGATCCGACAGCGTTGAAGTGCTAAGCAATGGACGCGTTCCCTTCGTCCGGCTTGACACGCAACATCGCCAGCGCCGCGATAGCCATGACCATCGCAGCTGCCAACATCGTCCAGATCGGCTGGTCGGGGAAAAAGGCCTTCATGATCGAACCCATGATCGTCGCCACCAGCAGCTGGGGGATGACGATGAAGACGTTGAACAGGCCCATGTAGATTCCGAGCTTCCGTTGCGGCAGGCTCGAGGCGAGAATCGCATAGGGCATGGCAAGGATCGACGCCCAGGCGATGCCGATGCCGACCTCCGAGATGATCAGCAACTTGGGGTCGCGGATGATGAGGAAGCTCAAATAGCCCGCAGCACCGCACAGCAGGCAGATCATGTGCGTCCGCGCCTTGCCGACCGCCTTCGCCAGCACCGGCAGCAGAGCCAGCGCAGCGATCGCGGCGACGCCGTTGTAGGTTGCAAACAGGACCCCTACCCAATTGCCCGCGTCCTGGAAGCCGGCGCTAGCCGGGTCCGGCGAATGGTAGAAATTGCGGGCGACGACCGGGGTCGTGTTGATCCACATGATGAACAGCGCCGACCAGCTGAAGAACTGAACCAGCGCCAGGCGCTTCATGATCCTGGGCATTCCGGAGAAATCGCCGACGATGTTGGCCAGCATATTCGCCGATCGCCCCGCTCGCGCCAGCCGGATCGCGACGATCGAGGCCAGGCCATAAGCAACCAGCAGGCCGCCGAGCAGGTAGACTTCCTTTTCGAGCACCAACTTCCAGGTCACCAGCGCGACGACTAGACCGGCTGATATCCAGACGAGGCTTGAGCCAATGGTTCGCGCGGCCAGCGCCCGGAGCGCGGGTTCGCCGCCGGCCGGCAATTCCTCCTCGCCGCCGAACGCGGCCATTTCCTCCGGACCATATTCGCGGGTCGACAGGACGGTCCACATGACGGCCGCGAACAAGGCGATCCCGCCAGCCCAGAAGCTGTAGCGGACGGTAGCGGGGATGATTCCGTCGGGCGCGGTGTTGGAGACGCCAAAATGATCCAGGAGATAGGGGAAGATCGACCCGATCACCGCTCCGGCGCCAATGAAAGCGGTCTGGACGGCGTA
>JAXDPR010000141.1:0-14692 GCA_034668265.1 Sphingomonadales bacterium | reverse complement strand
GCCGCTGTACATCGTCCAGGATATCGCCGGTGGCGACGGGCAGCATGCGCGGCTGGGTTATCTCGCCGAGGCGACGGCGAAGAGCGACAGGCCCGGCGGCAAGGGCAAGCGCCCGACCAAGTAACGTTCCGACGCGAACACCGCTTCGAGCGCGCCGTTGAGGGGCTTGGGCGGAAGCGAGACATCGCCATTGTCCTTGCCTCGCAGTTTCGACACCGCGCGTTCAGCCACCGCCAGCGGGAACAGCAGGCTGTTGAAATAGCCGATCTTGTCGAGCCGCATCGGCGAGCCGTCGATCAGGGCCGTGAGCGCGCGTTTCGAATAGCGCCGCTTGTGGTGGTTGGCGACATCGTGCGCGGTCCACATCCATGGATGCGCCGGCACGGTCATCATGAACTTGGCCCCGGGCTTGAGCTTGGTCGCGATCGCGGCGAGCGCGGCATGATCGTCGTCGATGTGCTCGATCACGTCGAACGCCCCGATCAGGTCGTAGCCCGCGTCCGCCACTTCCGACAGCTCCGGCAGCGGCGAGCGCATTATTTTCCGCCCCAGCCTTTTCTCCGACAGTTCGCGTGCCTCGTCGTCGAGCTCGAGGGCGTCGACATGGCCGAACCCGGAAAGCATCGCGAGATTGTGCCCGGTACCGCAACCGATCTCGAGGATGCGCGCATCCGCAGCAGGACGAACCTCGCGGCGGATCAGCTCGGCGAGTATCCGGCGCCGGGCCCGGTACCACCAATGGCGGTCGTCGAGCTCGGCCATCTGTTGGTAGACGACGCGTTCCATCAGCGGAACACCAACTGCTTGTTGAGGGCGAAGGTGGCAAGCGGGGTCACGAAGATTGCCGGGACCAATGGCCACCAGGTCGGCCCGTGCATCGGCCCGGTAAGAACCCAGGTGAATACTTCGTTGAGCAGGAAACCCGACGCCTGAACGGCGAGGAATTTGACCTTTAGGCGATGATCCTCGCGCGCGCCGTGACCCCGAAAGCTCCAGCGGCTGTGAAGCACGAAGCCGATGCTGACCGAGACGAGGAAAGCAATGACGACCGCGAGCATCGGCGCCATCACATATGTGGCCAGATACCAGTAGATCGCCGAATAAAGCGCCGCCAGCGAGAAGCCGACGATGGCGAATCTCACCAGTTGCGCGAAAGTCTTGTTTGGAAAGTTTAATCTCGTCGCCATGCCGCGGCTGCTTGCCGTTTAAGGTCGGGCGGCTACAGCCGGAAAAATGGCGGAAGGCAAGGCGGGGGATTTCGAAGCTCGGGCGCTCGACTGGCTCGGGCGCAACTGGAAGCTCGTGACCTTTGTTTGCTGGCTCGGCTTCTGCGCCTGGATGATCGTCGACCGCTGGAACCAGATCCGCTGGTTCGCGCTCGGCGACACCGACGACAACATGCGGATCATGCAGGTCCGCGCGCTGCTTCACGGGCAGGGCTGGTACGACCTCCGGCAGTATCGCCTCAACCCGCCCTTTGGCGCCAACATCCATTGGTCGCGGTTGGTCGATTTGCCGATTGCCGGTCTGATCCTGGCGTTGCGGCCATTCCTCGGCGGCGCCGCGGCGGAGCGGTGGGCAGTCGCGATCGCGCCGATGCTGCCCTTCCTGTTGCTGCTTTTCTCGCTGGCTTTGACCGCTCGGCGGCTGCTCGGCCCGGCCGCCTACATCCTCGCCTTCACCGCCTTGTTCTTCGCCGGGTCGAACAACGGCATGTTCACGCCGGAACGGATCGACCATCACGGCTGGCAGCTGGCGCTGCTGGCGCTAAGCATCTCGAGCATCGCCGATCGCGACCGGGTCCGCGGCGGCATTGTCCTCGGCCTCTCGACCGCTTTGTCGCTCGCGATCGGGCTGGAGATGATCATCTATCTGGCTCTCGCCGGCGGGGCGATGGTGCTGTTCTGGGTCGACGAAGTCGAAGAGCGCGAGCGCTTGCGCGCTTATGCGGTGACTCTTGGCGGGGCGACCGCGTTCGCCTTCCTCATCTTCGCATCGAACGACAACCGCGCCGCGGTTTGCGACGCTTTGTCGCCGGTTTGGCTGTCAGACGCGTTGATCGGCAGCGCGCTGATGTTGGGCCTTGCCTGGCTATCGCCTGGCGACTGGAAGCGGCGGTTGGCGCTCGCGGTTACGGGAGGAATCCTCATTGCAGCCTTCCATGCGCTGACCTGGCCGCATTGCCTGCAGCGGCTCGAGGGCGTGTCGCCCGAGGTCGAACGGCTGTGGCTGAGCCACGTCAAGGAAGCGCGCCCGGTCTACATGCACGGCTGGCGCATCGCGACGTTGATCGTCGCGCTTCCGGTTACCGGGACGATCGGCTGGGGCCTCCTCGCGTGGCAGCGATGGGGCGACCGCGAGCTTCGCCGGCGCATCCTCGGCGCGGCGCTTCCCGGCAT
Organism: Sphingomonadales bacterium; assembly: GCA_034668265.1. Taxonomy (GTDB): domain Bacteria; phylum Pseudomonadota; class Alphaproteobacteria; order Sphingomonadales; family Sphingomonadaceae; genus Sphingomicrobium. The sequence goes on along the minus strand of JAXDPR010000141.1, from coordinate 12,293 downwards.
TGCCGCGAGCCTTCTGCTGCTTTGGCAGACGCGCACCGGACCCGCGGCGCAGATGATGGCGGTGGTCGGCGGCGCGGCAATCATCTGGCTGTATCTGCCCAAGGTTTGGAACTACCCGTGGCCAAAGTTGAAGATCGGCAATCAGAGCCTTGATCCAAGACCATTTGCGACGGCGCTCGTCGTCGTGATCGGCGCCGGCGCGATCATCCCGATCCTGATCGGCTTCATCCCCGAAGCTCCATCGACTGCGCGCGACAAGCAGATCGGCCGCGCCAACAATCTGTGCGGATCAATGTGGGGACTTCGGCCAGTCGCAGTGCAGCCCAGGGGGACCGTCATGACCTTCGTGGACCTGGGCCCTCGGCTGATCACCGTCACCCACCATGATTCGATCGCCGGCCCCTACCACCGCAACGGCCAGCAGATCGCCGACGTGATGAACTTCTGGCGCGGACCGGAGGCGCAGGCGCATCAGCTCGCCGCCAAGTATCGCGTCAACTACGTGCTGAGCTGCCCCAACAGCTCGACGACGACGATCTTCACCGCGGAGGCCCCGAAAGGCTTCTACGTGCAGCTGCAGGGCGGCCGGGTACCGGCCTGGCTGGCGCCGGTGCAGCTGCCCAAGGATTCGCCGTACCGGATGTGGAAGATCCTCGGTTAGCCAAGGACGTGCGGGAAGCTTTGCTTCAGGCCGTCGATCACGAACTGGGCGGCAAGCGCAGCCAGGATCACGCCGAGGATGCGCGTGATCATCGCTTCGACCTTCTCGCCCATCAGCCGCATCAGCGGCTCGGAGGCGAGCAGGGTCAGAAGCGTCAGGATCATCACCACGGTGATCGCCGCAAGGACGACGGCGACATGCACCGGGTCTTCCGCCCGCGATACCCACAGCATTGCGCTGGCGATAGAGCCCGGTCCGGCGATCATCGGAATCGCCATCGGGAAGACGCTTATGTCCTCGGCCTCGGGAGTTCCTTCGATCGAATGAGCGCGGTTCTCGCGGCGCTGGGTGCGGCGCTCGAACACCATGTCGATGGCGATGTAGAACAGGAGGATTCCGCCGGCGATCCGGAAGCTCGCAAGGCTGATCCCGAGCGCGTGGAGCATTGGCCGGCCGAGAAGCGCGAAGAACATCAGGATGATCCACGCGATCAGCGAGGATCGGAACGCCATCGCCCGGCGGTGCGCAGGAGGCGTCCCGCGCGTCAGGCTGGCGAAGATCGGCACGCAACCCGGCGGATCGATGATCACCAGGAAGGTGACCAATGCCGAGCCGAACAGCTCGATCATTTGGCCGGCGGCGCCGGAATGTCGTTGAAGATGACCTGGGCGTAGCGGACCCCGGTCCATTGGTAGGTGCGGAACTTGCGGGTGCCGTCCTTTTCGACCTTCCAGTCCCAGCCCAGCGTCTTGTCGGCGGATTGGCCGCGGCCAGTGTCCTCGGGCGTGGTCTGCGCCTGTTTCGCGGTCAGCGGCGGGGGCGGGATGACCGGCGCGCCGGGCGCCTTAGTTCGGCAGGAGGCGCGGTGGGCCTGCGCCGTCACTCGCACCGGCCTTGCCGAGCCTCCGGGGTTTGGCCCGCCGCCGTCATAGACCCAGCGCCAGCCGCTCGCGCCGCGCTGCCAGACGGTGGTGAAATAGCCATGATGGACTCCGTCCGCGGCCCACCACGGGCCGGTGTTCACCGCGGTCCTGCCGTCGCACGAAACGAAGCTGTGCGCCGGCGCCCAGCGGACCGTCTTCGGCGGATCCTTGCGGTCGGCGAGGAAGTCGCGCGCCCACACAGCCTGCGGCGTGAACATCACGGCGTCACGGTCGGCATAGGTGCGGAAGGCGGTCCACTGGCCGATCCTTTGAGCGTCGGCGGCGAAGGCCCGCTCGGCGTCGAGCGCGGTCATGACGGGAGCGGAAGCGAGCAGGAGCGCGGCGATCATAATCCCTCCGGGTCAGCGAGGCCGGCGCGGCGATACGCGGCGACCAATGTGTTGCGCATTAGCATGGCGATGGTCATCGGTCCCACACCGCCGGGGACGGGCGTAATGGCCGCCGCAATTTGCGCGACCTCGTCATAGACCACGTCCCCGACTAGTCGGCCTTTGCCGTCGTCGGTGGGGATGCGGTTGATGCCGACGTCGATGACGGTCGCCCCGGGCTTGATCCAGTCGCCACGCACCATCTCGGGCCGTCCGACTGCGGCAACGACAAGGTCCGCGCGGCGGACGACGTCCGGTAGGTCGCGGGTGCGCGAATGGGCAATAGTCACGGTGCAATTCTCGCCGAGGAGTAGCTGCGCCATGGGTTTTCCGACGATGTTCGAGCGGCCGATCACCACCGCCTCGAGGCCGGTGAGGTCGCCATGTTCCTGCCTGAGCAGATAGAGGCAGCCGAGCGGCGTGCAGGGCACCAGCGAGCGCAGGCCCGAGGCGAGGCGGCCGGCATTCATCGGGTGGAAGCCGTCGACGTCCTTGCCGGGCTCGATCGTCTCGATGACTCGCGTCGCGTTGACCTGCGGCGGCAGTGGAAGCTGGACGAGGATGCCGTCGACCTCGGGATCGGCATTGAGCTGGGTAACCAGCTGCAGCAGCTGGTCCTCGCTGGTCGTGTCCGGCAGGTTGTGGGCGAAGCTGACCATGCCGGCCTCGGCGGTCGCGCGGTTCTTAGAGCGGACATAGACGGCGCTTGCCGGGTCCTCGCCGATGAGCACGGTGGCCAGCCCCGGTGCGTGGCCGGTCCGGCGAGCGAACTCCGGGACGAGGGCGGCGACCTTGTCGCGGATCGCCTGCCCGGCGGCTTTCCCGTCGATCCGCCGTGCCGTCATCAGCCGATATAATATTGGGTGACGGCGCCCGCGAGGAGCCTCTTGATGACCTGGATCAGGATCAGGATCACCAGCGGCGAGAAGTCGATCCCGCCGAAATCGGGCAGGATGCGCCGAATCGGCCGGTAGAGCGGCGCCGTGATACGATCGATCGCAACGGCGAACGTGCGAACACCGTTCGAGCTCGTGTTGAGGACGTTGAAGGCGAACAGCCAGCTGAGAATCACCTGGGCAATGATGATCCAGGTGACGATGCTGAGAAGCAGGTCGGCGATGTCGACAAGGGCGATGAGCATGGCGGCGGCTTAGCCGCACCGTCGTTGGCCTGCAATCAGGGCGCAAACCGCTCCGGCTGCGCTTCGGCGAGAACGATCGAGAAGTCGCCGGCGGGATCGCCCCATTCGGCGACCGGCGTCCAGCCGCCGGCGAGCAGCAGCAGCCGCGAGCCGCGCGGGCCATATTTGTGACTGTTCTCGACGTGGATCGACGCACCGCCGTGCAGTGCGAAATGCTGCCCGGAGACGGTGAAGGCGACGTCGCGCGTGGCGACGAGATGGATTTCGATCCGCGACAAGATGTCGTTCCACCGCGCCTCGTGACGGAAGGCGTCGACCGGGATGTCGCCGTCGAGCTCGCGGTTGATGCGGGTCAGGATGTTGAGCGTGAACTCGGCCGTGACGCGCTCGGGATCGTCGTAAGCGGCAATCAGCCGCTCAACGGGTTTCACCCGGTCCATCCCGATCAGTAGCTGCGCGCCTGCCCCGAGCAGCGCCCGGAACTGGCGCAGGAGGTCGGTCGCGCTCCGGGGCACGAAATTGCCGATGGTCGAGCCGGGGAAGAAGCCGAGTCGCGGGAGCTGCTCGATCCCGCCCGGGAGCGTGAAGGGACGCGCGAAGTCGGCGATGACGGGGATAACATCGAGCGCGGGGAAGCGCTGCTGCAGCTCGCTCGCGCTCTGCTCGAGATAGTCGCCGGAAATGTCGACGGGGACGTAAGCAGCGGGCGCAATCGCCTCGAGCAGGATCGGCGTCTTGGTCGCCGAACCGGCGCCGAACTCGACGACCGCCGCCCCCCTTGGAACGCGCGCGGCAACTTCCGGCATGATGTCTTGCAGCAGCTTCGTTTCGGTCCGCGTCGGATAATAAGACGGAAGCCGAGTGATCTCGTCGAAAAGCTCCGACCCGCGATGATCGTAGAGCCAGCGCGCGGGGATCGCGGGGATCGGCGCCGCAAGGCCGGCGAGCACGTCGTCACGGAACGCCAGCGTTTGCGGATCAAGCGTCTTTAGCAAGGCGCACCCCCGTGAACTGCCAGCGCGCGTCCGGCGGGAAAAAGTTTCGGTAGGAGGGGCGGCTGTGCCCGCGGGGAGTCGCGCAGCTCGCGCCCTTGAGCACGAACTGCCCGGACATGAACTTGCCGTTATATTCGCCGACCGCGCCCTCCGCCGGAGCAAAGCCGGGGTAGGAATCGAAGGCGCTTCGGGTCCATTCCCAGACGTCGCCGAACACACCGCCGCCGGAGCGCGGGACGACCGCGCCGGCCTCGTCGAGCTGGTTGCCGATCAGCGGGTCAGCGGAGGCAGCGAAATCCTCCCACTCCGCCTCGGTCGGAAGCCGAGCGCCGGACCAGCGGGCGAAGGCGTCGGCCTCGAAATAGCTGACATGCGCGACCGGCGCTGCGAGCTCAATCTCGCGCCGCCCGCCGAGCGTGAAGGCGCTGCCGTCCTCGTGCCAGTAGAGCGGCGCTTCGATGCGCTCGCGCTGGACCCAATCCCAACCTTCGCTCAGCCACAGGGTTGGAGTCTTGTAGCCATCGTCCGCGATGAACTCGCGCCAATCGCCCTGGGTCACGCGGCGGCCGGCGATCTCGTGCCCTGAGAGGAAGACAGGATGGCGCGGGCGTTCGGAGTCGAAGGCGAAGCCGCTCTCGCCGGCCCCGATTTCGATCACGCCGTCGCGGCCCTTCACCCATTCGTCATTGCGAGCGGAGCGAAGCAATCCAGAATCGTCGCTGGATTGCCGCGTCGACTTCGGCTCCTCGCAATGACGGAGTTGGCCATACGCCGGTTGCAGCGGATTCTCGGCGAGCGTCGCAAGGATGTCGGTAAGGAACAGTTCCTCGTGCTGCTGCTCGTGGTTGATGCCGAGCTCGATGAGGTCGAGCGCCTCCTCCGACAGATGCGGCAGCGCGCGCTCGAGCGATTCGTCGATATGCGCGCGATAGGCGCGGACCTCGTCAAGCGAGGGACGGCTGAGCATTCCCCGGCGCGGGCGCGCGTGGCGCGGCCCTTCCGCCTCGTAATAGCTGTTGAACAGGAAGGCGTAGCGCTCGTCGAACGGCGTGTAGCCCAGCACATGGTCGCGCAACACGAAGGTCTCGAAGAACCAGGTCGTATGCGCGAGGTGCCACTTGGCGGGCGAGGCGTCGGGGAAGGGCTGGATGGTCGCGTCGGCGTCACTTAGCGGCGCGGCGAGGCCGAGCGTCAGCTTGCGGGTGGCGAAGAGACGCTCACCCAGCGCCTTGAGGGACGAAGACGAATCCTCGCGGGCCATGCGGCGCCCCCTGCCATGAAACAAGTGTCGGGAAAAGGACAAAGTTCGCTAAATGTTCCGCAATCCGGCCCTATTTCCTCGTTGCACCGGGCTTCCACAGGACATCGCCACCTTCCATCGACGCGACGTGCCGCGCCGCGACGAACAGGTGGTCGGACAGGCGGTTGATGTAGGACAGCAACTTCGGGTTCAACGGCTCGGTTTCATTCAGCGCAACCGCGGCGCGCTCGGCGCGGCGGACGATCGCGCGCGCCAGGTGAAGTGCCGCAACGCTTGCCGAGCCGCCCGGAAGGATGAAGCTTTCGAGCGGCGCGAGGCCGGTGTTCATCACGTCGATGTCGCGCTCCAGTCGTTCCACTTGCGACCCGACGATGCGCAGCGCGCCTTTGACATCGCCCGGTGTCGCGACATCCGCGCCAAGGTCGAACAGGTCATTCTGGATTTCGAGCAGCTGGTCGATGATCGGTCCCTCGCCAAGCGCGGCAATGGCGACGCCGATCGCGGCATTGGCCTCGTCGACCTCGCCGATCGCGGTCATTCGGAGGCTCGACTTGCTCACGCGGCTGCCGTCGACCAGCCCGGCGGTGCCGCCGTCGCCGGTGCGGGTGTAGATCTTGTTGAGTTTAACCAAGCGCGATCAGTGCCCCGCCTGGCCGGCGACGATCAGGATCAGGATCACGATGACAATCGCGATTGCCTGGAACAGCACTCGCTTGCGCATGTAATTCTGCTGCTGCTCGCCGGTGATGTCCTTGCCCGACGCCATGGCGATGACGCCGCGAATCAGCACGTAGGCGGTCGCGCCCATGGCCAGGAGCAGGAGGACGAGCAGGAGGTAATTCATGCCCGGCTATTTAGGCGTCCTGCAGTCGAAAGCCAGCAGGGACTTGGCGGCCAAGCAGCCGCGCTGCGAGCGCCGGCCCGTCCACGCCCGCGTCGCGCATCACGGCCAGCGTCGGCGCGAGGTCGCGCTTGGCGAGACGGCGGCCGTCTTCGTGGGTCACCAGTGGATGGTGAAGGTAAGTTGGCTGGGAGAGCCCGAGTAATTGCTGGAGCAGCCGCTGGATCGGGGTCGAGGCGCGAAGGTCGGCGCCGCGCACCACCATAGTCACCGCGCTCGCCGCGTCGTCGACGACGCAGGACAAATGGTAGGAGGCGGGCGCGTCCTTGCGGGCGAGTATCGCGTCGCCGATGTCGGTCGCGGCGGCGGTGAAGGTGCGGCCGTCGGCCTCGGTCCAGGATGGCAGGCCGGCGATCGCCAGCGCCTTCATGGAATCCAGCCGCCAGCAATGCGGCGTCGCCGCTCGCCGATCCGGATCGTCGGGCAGGGCACGGCAGGTTCCGGGATAGGAGGTCGCGGCATCGCCGTGCGGGGCGGTCAGCGATTGGGCGATGTCGGCGCGGGTGCAGAAACAGGCGTAGGCCAGGCCGCGCGATTTCAGCGCGTCGAGCGCCGCCTGGTAGGCGCCGGTCCGCTGCGACTGGACCAGTACCGGCTCGTCCCAGTTGAGGCCGAGCCAGCGCAAATCCTCGTAGATCCCGTCGACGAACTCTGGCTTGCAGCGCGTCTGGTCGAGGTCCTCGATCCTGAGTCGGAACTTGCCGCTTTCCTTCGCGAGCGCCGCGCCGAGCGCCGCGCTATAGGCGTGTCCGAGGTGCAGCCGGCCCGATGGCGACGGCGCGAAACGCGTGACGATCATTTGAGGTGTTGCCGAAAGGACTCTTGACCAGAACTCATTGGAAATGCTGTCATAGGCATGTCACGCCGGGTTGGCATCCGGTGGGCAACAAGGGAAGACGGGCCGCATCGCCCTCTCCTCCTTGAGTGCGACGAGGCCGGGGGAGCAGCAGTTCGGATCCGAACCGAACGAAAGGCTGTTGTCGCTCGCATGTATCACCCTGAGCTGATCCGCCATCCAGAAAGCTGCCCGGCGCTGGTGCTCAACGCCGATTACACGCCGCTGTCTTATTACCCGCTGTCGCTATGGCCGTGGCAGACCGCGATCAAGGCGATGTTCCTCGAGCGCGTCGACGTGGTCGCCCATTACGACCGTGAGGTGCACAGCCCCAGCATCGCATTGAAGCTGCCGAGCGTGATTGCGCTACGTCAGTTCGTCAGGCCCAACGAATATCCGGCGTTCACGCGATTCAACCTGTTCCTCCGCGACCGCTTCCGTTGCGTCTATTGCGGATCGGGCAGGGAGCTGACCTTCGACCATGTGATCCCGCGCGCCCACGGCGGGCGGACGATGTGGGAGAATGTTGCGACCGCCTGCGCGCCGTGCAATTTGCGCAAGGGCGGACGGACTCCGCGCGAGGCGCACATGCAAATCCAGCGCGAGCCGATCCGTCCGACGAGCTGGCAGCTGCAGGAGCATGGCCGGGCGTTCCCGCCTAACTATCTTCACGAAAGCTGGCGCGACTATCTCTACTGGGATGTCGAGCTGCTGCCGTAGGGCCTAACGTCGCGTTAACCATCTTTGCGTAGCTTGGCCGCGATGGACATCCGCTACCGTGCCACGGTCAACGAGCGCCCGCGCATCCTCGTGGTCGAGCCCAACCGCATCAACCTCGGTGTGATGGCGCGGCGGCTGGCGGATACCGGCTATCGAGTGACCACGGCCGACAGCGGAGAATCGGCGATCGCCGAGCTCTACCGGCTGCCGATCGACCTCGTCCTCGCCGAGCTCGACATGCCGCGCATGACCGGCGCCGAGCTCGCCCGCGCGATCCGCGGCGAAGTGCAGTGGAACGACATTCCGGTGATGCTGATTACCGGCAAGTCGAAGCCGGCGGACGCGGTCCGCGCCTATGCGGCCGGGGCCGACGACGTGATCGTCAAGCCCTTCCACTTCGAAGTGCTGATTGCGCGGATCGAGCGCCGCATCGACCGGGCGCGATCGGTCAGGCGGCTGCAGGCAGACAATGCCGCGCTCGACGCGCGGGTGGTCGAGCGCGCGATTCAGATAGGCGACTTGCGCGAGCAGCTTCGCGAAGCGCGCAAGGGTTCGTTCGCGCTCTAACGTCATTGCGAGCGAAGCGAAGCAATCCAGTGTGGATTGCCGCGTCGCTTACGTTCCTCGCAATGACAGGAATGCCTTCACCGCCGCCCCGACGTCGTCGCGCTCCATCGCCATGGCGAGATTGGCGATGACGAACCCGGTCGCTCCCCCGCAATCATAGCGTTCGCCCTCGAAGCGGAAGGCGTGGAACGGCTGCCGGCCGATCATCTTGGCCATCGCGTCGGTGAGCTGGATCTCGCCGCCCGCCCCGGCCTCCTGCGCGTCGAGCGCCCGCATCACCTCGGGCTGCAGGATGTAGCGGCCTGGGAGCATCAGGTTCGAGGGCGCGGTTCCGGGCGCGGGCTTTTCGACCATGCCGCGGATCTCGGTCAGCCGCCCGTCCGACGCGCCCGGGTCGATCACGCCATATTTGTGGGTTTCGCTCCCTGGCACCTCGAGCGCGGCGACGATGTTGCCGCCGACCTTTTCATAAGCCTCGACCATCTGCGCGAGGCAGCCCGGCCGGCCGACCATCAATTCATCGGGAAGCAGCACCGCGAACGGCTCGTCCCCGACGATGTCGCGCGCGCACCACACCGCATGGCCGAGCCCGAGCGGCTGCTGCTGGCGGACGCTGATGACCTCGCCGAAGCCGGCGTTCGACGGTTCGAGCACGTCGAGGCTCTTGCCCTTGGCCTTGAGCGTCGCCTCGAGCTCGAACGCCTGATCGAAATAGTCGACCAGCGCCGACTTGCCGCGGCCGGTGACGAAGATCAGCTGCTCGATCCCGGCCTCGCGCGCCTCGTCGACCGCATATTGGATCAGCGGCCGGTCGACGATCGTGATCATCTCCTTGGGGATGCTCTTGGTCGCGGGGAGGAGGCGGGTGCCGAGGCCGGCAACGGGGAAGACCGCCTTGCGGACTCGATTAGCCATTCACTCTCCCGGCGTCGCAGTCGTGGTGGTGGTGGCGGGCACGGTCGAGGGAGGCGTGCCGGCCGGAAGCGCGGGCGCGTCCCCGCCGCTCGGCGGCGGCAGGTCGAACGGGTCGGCGGCGCGCGGCTGCGAGCGCTTGACCAGTTCGTCGACGCGGTCGGGGCGGGCGTAGGTCGGCGGGGTCAGCAGCTGCTCGACTGTCGGTGTCGTCCGCGCCATCATCGGCTTGGCGGGAGGCGCGTGGCCGGCCTGGGGCTTGAGCTCGGCGACGCGCCCGCAGCTTGCCAGGCCGAGGCCGGCGGCGAGGAGCAGGAGGCGCGAGCGCTGCATGCCGCCCGACTAGCCGTTCGGCGGCGCTTGCGCTAGCGGCGCGCCATGCGCCTCCTCGTCATTCTCGCCGCCGTGCTTGCCCTCGCGGCCTGCAATAAGCCGGCGCAGCAGCAGACCTTCCAGGGCAATTTGCCAAATCCCGCCAATGAACCGCAAAAGGGCGTCGATCGCAGCCACAAAGGCGCCGCCGCGCCCGTGGCGGCCTTCACCACGCCCGACGGCACGCCGATCAGCCTCGCCAAATTCCGCGGAGTGCCGGTGCTGGTGAACCTGTGGGCGACGTGGTGCGCACCCTGCGTCAAGGAGCTGCCGACGCTCGACAAGCTCGCCGCATCACACCGCGTCGACGGCCAGCTGGGGGTCGTCGCGGTAAGCCAGGACGAAGGGCCGCAGGCCTCGGTCGAGGCGTTCCTCAAGAAGCTGAACGTGACCGATCTTGGCGCGTACCACGACCCTAAGAGCGCGCTGTCGGCCGCGCTAGGCCCGGACACGGTGCTTCCGACCACAATCCTGTTTGATGGGAACGGCCGCGAAGTGTGGCGCTACGTCGGCGACCTCGACTGGACCGGGCCGGACGCGGCTAAGCTGCTTGCCGAAGCCGGGGCGTCCTCGAAAAAATCATGAGCACCCGCGCGTCGATCGCGGCGAGGCCGAGCGCGATCAAGGCCAGGCCGACGAAATTCTGCGGCGCGAGGGTCTCGCCGAGAAACAGCGCGCCGAGCAGAATCGCGACCGGCGGCACGAGCAAAGTGACGAGCAGGGCATTGGTCGCTCCAGCCCTGTCGATCAGCCGGAAGTAGAGGATATAGGCGAAGGCGGTGCACAGGACCGCGAGCGCCGAAATCGCCGCCCATCCGCCAAGCGTCGGCACAGGGCCATGCCAAGGATGGTCGACCAGCAGCGCGACCGGAAGCATGACCAGCGCGCCCGCCGTCAGCTGGCCGTTCGCGACGGCGACTGGGGGAAGGCCGATCTTCCTGAACCGACGCGCCCAGACGCCGGCGACGGCATAGCACAGCGCGGCCGCCACGCACGCCAGCTTGGCGAGCGTATTGCCGCCAAGCGACTCGAGGATCGACGGGCCGATCATCAGCGCGACACCTGCGAATCCGAGGATGACTCCGGCGAGCTTGCGCGGGCTCATGCGCTCGTCATGCGTGTAGAGGTGGGCGACGACCACGCCCCAGATCGGCGTCGTTGCATTGAGGATCGACGCGAGCCCGACCGCGATCCTGGTCTGGCCCCAGCCGAACAGGGTGAAAGGAATGACGTTGTTGAGCAGCGCAAGCACGACGATCGCGCCCCAGACGCTCCGCGGCAGCCCGACCGGGTCGCCCTTCCAGATGACGTAAAGCCACAGAGCGGACGCGGCGATCGTCAGCCTCAGCCAGACATAAGTAAGCGTCGGGATCTGGTGCACGGCTACATGGATGAAGAAGAACGCGCCGCCCCAGATGAGGGCCAGCGCGACCAGGACACCCCAGTCGGCCCTGTTCATTTGCGTACGGATCATCGGCTGAACGTAGGCATCCGGCGCGCCGGATGCGTCCGCGCAATTGCGCTCGAACTCGGAAGGCTGGATCGGTTTCATGAGCGCAAAAGTAGGTGGTCGCGGAAGAGATCGCCAACAAATGGCCGGGCCGCGGCCATAAGCTGGCCTTATCTAGTCGCGCAGCAGCTCATTGATGCTCGTCTTTGATCGCGTCTGTTCATCGACGCGCTTGACGATCACCGCGCAGGCGAGGCCCGGGCCGCCATCCTTGCCGGGCATGCTTCCGGGAACGACCACCGAATATGCGGGCACCCGGCCGTAATGGACCTCGCCGCTCGCGCGGTCGACGATCCTGGTCGAGGCGCCGAGGAACACGCCCATCGACAGCACCGATCCGCGCTCGACCACCACGCCTTCGGCGACTTCGGAGCGGGCGCCGATGAAACAATCGTCCTCGATGATCACCGGCCCGGCTTGCAACGGCTCGAGCACGCCGCCGATCCCCGCGCCGCCGGAGATATGCACGTTGGCGCCGATCTGGGCGCAGCTTCCGACCGTCGCCCAGGTGTCGATCATGCTGTTCTCGCCGACATAGGCTCCGATATTGACGAAGCTCGGCATCAGCACGGCGCCCCGCGCGATATAAGCGCCGCGGCGGACGATGGACCCGGGGACGGCGCGGAATCCAGACTCGGCGAACTGCCGGTCGCTCCAGCCGGCAAACTTCGACGGCACCTTGTCCCACCAATGAGCGCCGCCGGGGCCGCCCGGAATCATCTTCATCGAGTTCAGGCGGAACGACAGCAGCACCGCCTTTTTGAGCCATTGATTGACCCGCCACTCGCCGTCGGTTGGTTCGGCAACGCGGGCCACGCCGGCGTCGAGCATGGCGATTGCTCGCTCGACGGTCAGGCGGCTGTCACCGCCCGTTTCCGGGCTGAGGTCGGCTCGCTTCTCCCACAGCCGGTCGATCAGCGGCTCGAGCTCAGTCATTCAGCGCCTCCGAGGATCATTTCGAGCCAGTCTGCCACATCGGTGATGCGATGGTCGATCATCGCCGCGTCATAGCCGTCGTCGCCGCGTTCCGAGCCATTGTCGACCCACACGGTGGTCATTCCGAGCTGTTTCGCCGGCACCAGATTGCGGGCCATGTCGTCGGCCAA
>JAXDPR010000140.1:0-4774 GCA_034668265.1 Sphingomonadales bacterium | reverse complement strand
GAATCCAACCGTGCCTTCGCCGCGAAGCTCATGAAATATGCCGGTTGGCGTTCCGTGACGTACCGCGGAAACGGCGTATTCGACGTCGACTATCATTTCGACGGCCGCGCGACACAGGATTTCCTGTTCACGGCGCTCCCCGACAATGACCTCCTGATCCCGTTCATAGCGATCCGTCGCCGTGCCGACGGCTCGGCGCTGGTGACGGCACCGGCGCTCACCGGTGGGCAAGGCGCGCTGGCCGCTCGTGCCGGCGCTGCCGCGGCCAACGGCATGAAGGATGGGCCGGCGTCGCGCGCGCAGGGCCGCTTCACCATCGTCACCGACGGCGAGATCCTGACCAACAACAGCGAGGACGGCCCGGCGCCGCACGCAATCGGGCGCCAGCTTCACTGGGACGTGAACGCAGCGTCGAACAAAATCCCCGAAGCGCTGATCCGGCTCTAGCGCTTCCTGAGCGCTAGCGCTTCCTGAGCTCGTCGCGGATTTCAGTCAGCAGCTCCACCTCGCTCGGGCCCGCAGGCGCGGCAGCCTCGCGCTTGCGCATCGCCTTCGTCGTCCAGCGCACCATCACGAAGATAATGAAGGCGAGAATGACAAAGCTCACAACCTCGGTCAGGAATGTGCCCCAGCCGAGCACCGGCGCGCCGGCTTTCTTCAGCGCCGCATAGTCGGTCATCGATCCGCGATAGTCGCCGGGCACCGGGCCAAGCAGGATGAAGTGGCTGGAGAAGTCGAGCCCGCCGAAGACCTTGCCGACGATCGGCATGATGATGTCGTCGGTCAGGCTGGTGACGATCTTGGCGAACGCAGCACCGATGATTACCGCGACCGCGAGGTCGAGCACGTTGCCCTTGGCAATGAATTCACGGAAGTCCTTCAGCATCTCTGCCCCCTTGAGCTATGCGTCGGAAGAGCGACAACTAGCGCCGTTTGGCGTGACGGGGCAACGGTCGCGCTGTATTGCTGATTTAAGACAGCATTGAAACGGAACGCCCGTGCATCTAATTAAGCGCACGACGCATCAAGGGGACAAAAGATGACCATGTTTCGCCGTTTGGGTTTGCTTGCGCCGCTCGCTGCCGTCAGCCTTGCCGGCTGCGGCATCAACAGCGTGCCCACCGCCGAGGAGCAGGTCAACGCCAAGTGGGGTGACCTGCAGGCAGATTATCAGCGGCGCGCCGACCTGATCCCCAATCTCGTCGCCACGGTTAAGGGCTATGCCCAGCAGGAGAAAACGGTCCTCAATGAGGTCACGCAGGCACGCGCCAGTGCGACCAGCGTCAAGCTGAATGCCGGCGACCTCAGCGATCCGGCCAAGGTGCAGGCGTTCCAGGCCGCGCAGAACCAGCTCAGCGGCTCATTGGGGCGGCTGCTGGTCAGCGTCGAGGCCTATCCCGACCTCAAGTCCAACCAGAACTTCCTCGCCCTCCAGGATCAGCTTGAGGGCACCGAGAACCGGATCGAGATCGCGCGCCGCGACTATAACGAGAGCGTCCGTCAATATAACACGCTGATCCGGACCTTCCCGACGGCCATCGGCGCCAAGGTGTTCTACGGCGCCAAGCCGAAGGTTCCGTTCGAGGCGGCTGCTGCGGCGCAGACCGCGCCTACCGTCAATTTCGGCAACGCGAGCTGAGGTGAAGCAACTCCTCGCCGCCCTGTGGCTGGTGCTGTTCGCGCTGGCCACGCCTGTCGCGGCGCAGACGTTTCCCGCGCTTAGCGGGCGCGTCGTCGACCAGGCGCACCTGCTTACGCCTGCGCAGGTCGCCGACATCAGCAGCAAATCGCAAGCGCTGGAGGCTTCGACCGGCCGTCAGTTCGTTGTTGCGACCGTCAATAGCCTCGAAGGCTATCCGATTGAGGATTATGGAAACAGGCTCTTCCGGAAGTGGCAGCTCGGCAGTGCAAAACTGAATGACGGCGTACTGCTGCTAGTCGCGCCCAATGAGCACAAGGTCCACATCGAGAATGGGTATGGTTCAACCATATTCATGACCGACGCCATGTCCGGCCTGATCATTCGCAACGATATCCTTCCATATTTCAAGAAGAACCCGCCCGACTATGGCGGCGGCATCGAGGCAGGCACGGACGCTATCATCAAGCAAATGAGCCTGCCGCCCGAGGAAGCTGCCAAGAACGCAGCTGCTGCGGGTCAGGAGCAGCAGAAGCGCCAGCATTCCGGCGGCAACCCGCTGCCTGTGATCTTCTGGTTCATGGTCATCGGCTTTGTGATTCTTTCGCACTTTCGGCGTGGTCGAGGTCGCCGTTACCGCAGCCGTCACGGCGGCATCAGCCCGTGGGTCGTCCTTTGGGGTCTCAACGAGCTCAGCCGTGGCTCAAGCGGCGGCGGCTCGTCCTGGGGCGGGGGCGGCGGCGGCTGGGGTGGCGGAGGCGGAGGTTTCGGCGGCTTCTCGGGCGGCGGCGGTTCCTCTGGCGGAGGTGGAGCTTCGGGATCGTGGTGATGCGTCTGACCGATGCCGACCGGCAAAAGGTCTCGGCTGCCATCGCTGCGGCCGAGGCGAACAGCAACGGTGAGATCGTCGCGGTCGCGACGCCGATCAGCGATCCCTATCACGATGTGGGCCTTCACTGGGCGCTGGTTCCCCTGTTCGCCGTGCTGGCATGGGCGGCGTGGCGGCCGACGGCTTTGGTCTGGTGGTACGGTTTCCTGTTCGGTGGCTGGTCGCCCGACCCGACGATGAGCCAGCTTTTTACGTTGCTGATGGTCTTCGCGGCGCTCAAGTTCACCGTCGCGCTGCTGATCTTCAAATGGATACCGTTGCGGCTCTTCGTGACGCCCGCGGCAACCAAGCACCGGCGTGTCCGCCGTCGCGCGGTTACTGTGTTCAAGGCGGCTGCCGAACGGCGCACCACCGGCCGCACAGGCATCCTGATCTATCTCTCAATGGCCGAACGGCGCGCGGAGATCGTCGCTGACGAGGCGATCCTCAAGGTCACCGACGACCACACCTGGGGTGAAGCCATGACCGCGCTGATCGCCGACGTCCGCGAGGGCCGCCCGGCGGACGGGATCGTTGCGGCGATCGAGCGTGTGGGGGTGGTTCTCGCCGAGCATTTCCCGCGCTCGCCCGGCGACATCAAC
The DNA here is from genome assembly GCA_034668265.1 of Sphingomonadales bacterium. GTDB lineage: Bacteria > Pseudomonadota > Alphaproteobacteria > Sphingomonadales > Sphingomonadaceae > Sphingomicrobium. The sequence goes on along the minus strand of JAXDPR010000140.1, from coordinate 1,665 downwards.
GAGATTCCGGACAAGCTCATCGAACTATGAACCTCGACGATCTGCCGCCACCCGAGCTGATGTGGGAGGGCAAATTCATCAGGGCGTTCAAGCGCGGCAATTGGGAATATGCCAGCCGCGCTCGCGACATCCGCGCCGTCATCATCCTCGCCGAACATGACGGCAAGCTAATCCTGGTCAGCCAGCCGCGTGTCGCGCCCGATTGCCATTGCGTCGAGCTTCCGGCTGGGCTGGTCGGCGATCACGACCCCAATGCGACGATCGAAGGAACCGCGATCAAGGAACTTGAGGAGGAGACCGGCTTCACTGCCGAACGCGTCGAGCGGCTTGGCGACTTCTACTCCTCGCCCGGGATGCTGGCCGAAGCTTTCACGCTCGTCCGGGCCCATGGTGTCCGCAAGATCGGCGAGGGCGGCGGTGACGAGAATGAGGACATCGACGTGCACCTGATCGCGCGGCCCGATGTTCCCAACTTCCTCGAGCAGAAACGCGCCGAGGGGTTCGGCATCGACGCCAAGCTGCTGTTGCTCCTGGATTTCTAACCGAGTCCGTCACCCTGAACTCGTCTCAGGGGTCCATTCCTGAGACCACTGCGGCCTTCAACCCGATGGATGCTGAAACAAGTTCAGCGTGACGCGGTTGAGTCCATGTGACCCGCATCGTCCACATTTCCGACCTTCATTTCGGCGCTCATGATGAGCGGCTGGTCGAAGCCGTCGAGTGGCAAGCCGACAAGCTCAAGCCCGACCTCATCGTGATCAGCGGCGACTTCACCCAGCGTGCCCGGACCGAGCAGTTCCGCCAGGCCTGCAAGTTCCTCGAGCGCTTGCGCGAGCGTGGCCATGAAGTGCTCGGCGTCCCCGGCAACCATGACGTCCCGCTGTACGACGTTCTTCGCCGCTTCCTCTCGCCGCTCGCGCGCTATCGCCGCTTCATCGACGAGACTTTATGCCCCTTCATCGAGCTTCCGGATGCCGCGGTGCTTGGAATCAACACCGCGCGGTCGCTGACCTTCAAGGACGGGCGCATAAACCGCGACCAGGTCGACTTCATTCGCGAGACATTTGCGCGCACGTCGAGCGACAAGATGCGCATCATCGTCACCCACCATCCGCTGTTTGCGCTGGAGGTCGGCGGCGAGGTGGAACGAGCCGTCGGTCGGCAGGAGTTGGCGCTCAACGCGGTCGAGGAGTCGGGCGTCGACATGGTGTTCGCCGGGCACGCTCACCACGCCTCGAGCCAGGACGCGGGCGACCTCGTCACCCGGGCCGGCGGCGTGCTCGTCGTCCAGGCCGGGACCGCGACTTCGATCCGGGTTCGCGAGCAGGAGCAGAGCTTCAACACCATCGATATCGACGAAGGATCCGCCACGATCACGGTCCACGCCTGGAAGGACGGCGAGTTCAAGGCGAACGATGCGCAGCGCTACGAATGGAAAGATGGCCGCTGGTGCATATTGAATTCGGTGGAGCCTGCGCACTAGAGGCGGCGTATGGCGCTGCCCGACAATTTCGACCTCGACGAGTTTGTGAAGCGTGTCCTCGCGGAGGACCTCGGTGCGGGCGGCGACGTCACCTCCGCGGCGACCATCGCCGCGGATGCCCGCTTCACGGCCGCCATGAACGCCCGCCAGGCACTGGTCATTGCCGGCATCGAAATTGCCGC
>JAXDPR010000139.1:0-2500 GCA_034668265.1 Sphingomonadales bacterium | reverse complement strand
TCGTTCTCACGGCACCCGCGTCTGCCGAAGGCAAGACCGACCAGGCGCGCAAGGCGATTGCCGCCGCCCAGGCCAAGATCGATGCCGCCAACATCGTCGGCGCAGCCGGCGACGCCCCGCGCCTCCATGCCGAGGCGGTGCGCGTCCTGCACATCGCGCAGGATGAGCTCAACCACCATGCCAAGGACGAGGCGATCCGCGACGCCACGCGCGCGTCGGAAATCGCCGACCAAGCACTGGCCGCATCGCAGCGGGAACGTACCGCGCAGGAACGCCAGGTGACCGGTGCTGCTCAAGCCCAGGCGGCCGAAGCCAATGCCCGGGCCGCCGACGCGCAGGCCGCGGCAGCAGCCGCACAGGCCGATGCCGCCGCCGCCCGCGCCGCACCGCCGGTCGTCGCACAACAGGCCCCTGTCCCGACCTCCACGACCGTGACGACGACCGAAACCGTCAAGGATGTCGCCGTTGCGCCGGTGCACAAGAAGGTCGTCCACAAGCGCGTGGCTCACAAACGCCCGGTCAAGGCGCGCGCAACCACGCGGGTCAAGTCGACCACCACGACGATCAAGACACCCTAAGCCATCCGAGGGCGGCGACGCATACACGACCTTTGTCGCCGCCCCAGGATTGCGTCGCGGCGTCGCCGCTCCCAATGACCCATCCATGACCGATCCCTTCGTCAGGCCGGATGTCCGGCAGCTGCTCGAGTTTCTCGACAATCTGCCGGGGCCGAAGAGCCACGAAGTTGGGCCGGAAGGCGCGCGGCAGATGATGATCGCCGGACGCCACGCGCTCGACGTTCCAGCGAGCGACATCGCGGTGGTGCGCGACATCGCGGGCCCGGTCCCGCTCAGGCTTTACGACGCGCGCGAAGAGCGCGGGCCTGGGCCGATCCTGGTGTTCATCCACGGCGGCGGCTGGGTGATCGGCGGCATCGAGACGCACGAGCCGCTATGCATCGACCTCGCGATCGAGCTCGACCTCCCCGTGGTCGCGGTCGACTATCGGCTGGCCCCCGAGCATCCGTTCCCGGCGGCGATTGAAGACTCGATTACGGCAGTGCGCTGGATCGCCGACGGGCCAGAAGAGTTGGGACGGGCGGCGACGAGCTTCTTTCTCGCGGGCGACAGCGCGGGCGGCAATCTTGCCGCGGTCGTCAGCGCCGCGCTTCGCGACGAGCCGGCGCTGGTGCCGGTCGCCGGCCAGTGGCTGATCTATCCGGCCGCCGATCCGTGCGTCCGCTATCCGAGCTACGATGAATTCTGCGAGGGCTTCCTGCTGACCAAGGCGAGCATGGATTGGTTTGAGGAAAGCTATTCCGGGCCGCGCGACGACTGGCGCTACAGCCCGCTGCTTGCCGGGGTCGAAGGCCTGCCGCCGACCTTCGTCCTGACCGCCGGCCTCGACCCGATCCGCGACCAGGGCCGGGCCTATGCCGCGCGTTGCGCCGAGGTAGGCGTTGAGACCATCTACTGGGAGGCGCCGGGGACAGTTCACGGCTTCGTCAATTTGAGGAAGGCCGTGCCGTCGGCGAATGACGATCTCGCGCACTGCCTCGCCTATCTGAGACCCTGGGTGGAGCGCGCGCGATGAGCGACAAAGGAAAATACCGCCGCGGCGTCGGCGTCATGCTACTCAACGGCGGGGGCAAGGTGTTCGTCGGCGCGCGGATCGATAATACCGACGAAGCCTGGCAGATGCCGCAGGGCGGGATCGACAAGGGCGAGGAGCCGTGGGCGACGGCGCTGCGCGAGCTGGAGGAAGAGACCGGCATCCCGCCGCACCTCGTCGAGCGCATCGCCGAATGCCCGGAGCGGATGAAATACGACCTGCCGCAAGAGCTGCGCGCCAAGCTTTGGGGCGGCAAATGGATCGGCCAAGACCAGGACTGGTACCTCGCCCGCTTCCTCGGCCGCGACAGCGACGTCAACATCGCCACCAAGCATCCGGAGTTTCGCGAGTGGAAGTGGATCGAGCCCGAGCAGCTTCCCGAGCTGATCGTGCCGTTCAAGCGCGACCTCTACCGGCGGCTGCTCAGCGAGTTCGCCGATTATCTGTGACGGCGCGGGCGCCTAGCGCGACTTGCCGCGCTTGCCTGCCCGCCCCTCGGCGGCGAGAGTTTCGAGCGTCTGGCGGCCAACGTCCAGGGCCAGGTCCCACATCGCGCTTCCCTGCTTGGCGCTGGTCTTGCTCATCTTGCCAAGCTCGTCTCCGGCTTTGCCCGCGAGCCGCCGCGCCTTCTCGGAATCCTTGAGCGCGCTCGCCATTCCGACCAGCGCCGCGGCAACGATGTCGGCGACGAACGGATTGTCGGCCAGCGCCTTGATGCCTTTCGCGGCCTTGGCCGCGCCCTTGGCGGCCGCGCCACCGGTCTTGCGCTTCCTGGCCTTCTTGTCGTTGGGCTGGTCGCTCCTGCTCTTTTTCTTCTTGTCCTTGGCCACGGCCATCCCCTTCCGGCGTGTTGCGGGAGCGCTCATACCATTTTCCGTCACAACTTTGT
>JAXDPR010000138.1:0-4143 GCA_034668265.1 Sphingomonadales bacterium | reverse complement strand
CTGTCGTCCTCAACAAAAGCAACGCGCAGGCGACCATTGGCTTTGCCAACGGCACGACCGGAATCGTGAACTCCGGCGACGCGGCAATGCCCAAGCGCGGCGTCGGCGGGCGGGCGTTCGACTTCCTCCAGCCGGGCATGGTGATCATCGTCAAGCAGACCGGTGGCGCCAACTATGCGCTGCGATCCATTCCGGAGGTTTCGGGCGGCATGCTGGTCGAAGAGGTGCATACCGGCCGGGTGATGGCGATGCAGGGCGGCTTCGACGTCATCGGCTCAAGCTACAACCGCGCGATACAGGCGCTGCGCCAGCCCGGCTCGGCCTTCAAGCCGATCGTCTACGTGACCGCGCTTCAGAACGGCTTCACACCGGCCACCATCGAGCTGGATGCCCCCTTCTGCGTCTGGCAGGGCGCCGGCCTGGGGCAGAAATGCTTCGTCAATTTCGACCGCCGGTCAGCAGGCCCGCACACTTTGCGCTGGGGCGTCGAGCAATCGCGCAACCTGATGACGGTGCGCGCAGCCTCGACGGTCGGCATGCCCAAGATCACCGCGACGGCGCGCACGCTCGGCGTCGGCGACTATGGCAACTACCTGTCGTTTGCGCTCGGCGCCGGCGATACAACCGTCCTCCGGCTGACCAACGCCTATGCGATCCTCGCCAACCAGGGCCGCTCGGTGAAACCGAGCACCATCGATTACGTCCAGGACCGCGGCGGCAAGGTCATCTACCGGACCGACAATCGCTGCGCGATCATGGGGAATTGCAACGCGCCCGACTGGGACGGCGGGGCGATGCCGCGGCCGCCGAACCGCACGCGTCAGCTCGTCGACGCCATGGCTGCGTTCCAGATGGTCCACATCATGGAAGGCGTAATCCAGCGCGGCACCGCGACCGTGCTCCGCGACCTAAATCGCCCGTTGTTCGGAAAAACCGGAACGACCAACGGTCCGACCAACGTGTGGTTCGTGGGCGGCACTCCGGACATCGTCGCCGGCGTGTACCTGGGCTATGACCAGCCGCGCTCGCTCGGCGGCTACGCACAGGGCGGCAGAATCTCGGCGCCAATCTGGAAGCAATGGGCGCTGACCGCGCTCAAGGACCAGCCGAAGGTGCCGTTCGTCGCCCCCCCGGGGATCCGCTGGGTGCGCATCGACCGCGCCAGCGGCAAGCCGGTGTTCGGCGCCTTCCCGACCAGCGAGGAAACGCAGTCGGCGGTGATCTGGGAAGCGTTCCAGCCGCAGACGGAGGAGCAGCGGACTCAACGCAGCTCGGTCGGCGACCCGTATAACGCGGCGACGCAGCAGCAGGCGCTGATCGCCTGGCAGCAACAGCAGTTGCAGATCCAACAGCAGCAACAGCAACAACAACAGCAGGGCAGGAGCGCAAGCCCCACCACCGCGGCGCCCACGCCGACATTGCCGGCGGGCGCTGGTCCACCGGCCGTGCCGCGCGCAGCCGGCTTGCCAACCCAGAACCGGCTCTAATAGTGCCGACCGGCGAAGCAGTTTGAAGAGAGCTTGACCATGCGCGCGGAAGCGCAGGCCCATATCGACCAGATCAATGCCGCGACCGCGCTGCTGCGCCGGTTCCTCGACTGGGACCGCGCCCAGAAGCGGCTGCAGGAACTCAATGACAAGGTCGAAGACCCGGCGCTGTGGGACAATCCCAAGGCGGCCCAGATCTTGATGCGCGAGCGGCGCCGCCTGGAGGAAGCAATCGGCGCGACGCGCACGCTCGAGCGCGAGCTTGCCGACACCTCGGAATTGATCGAGCTGGCCGAGGCGGAAGGCGACACCGCGCTGGTCGATGACGCCATCCGCAGCCTCGCCGAGCTCGCCGAGCGCGCGGACCGCGACAAGGTCGCCGCGCTGCTTGCCGGCGAGGCGGACGCCAACAACGCCTATATCGAGGTCAACGCCGGGGCCGGGGGTACCGAGAGCCAGGACTGGGCCGAGATGCTGCTGCGCATGTACACGCGCTGGGCCGAGCGAAAGGGCATGAAGGTCGACATGTTCGACCATCATTCGGGCGAGCAGGCGGGGATCAAGTCGGCGACAATCCTGGTCCGCGGAGAGAATGCCTACGGCAACCTCAAGACCGAGAGCGGGGTTCACCGTCTCGTGCGGATCAGCCCCTATGACGCCAACGCCCGCCGACACACCAGCTTTTCGAGCGTGTGGGTATATCCAGAGGTCGACGACGACATCGACATCCAGATTAATGATGCGGAATTGCGCATCGACACCTACCGCGCGTCGGGAGCAGGCGGACAGCACGTCAACACGACAGACAGCGCGGTCAGGATCACCCACGTCCCAACCGGGATCGTCGTCGCTTGTCAGAACGAGCGCTCGCAGCACAAGAACCGCGCGTCGGCGATGAAGCAGCTGAAAGCGCGTTTGTACGAAGCCGAGCTGCAGAAACGCGAGGCGGAGACCGATGCCGCCAATGCCGCCAAGACCGACATCGGCTGGGGCCACCAGATCCGCTCTTACGTCCTGCAGCCCTACCAGCTGGTCAAGGACTTGCGCACCGGCGTCACCTCCACGTCCCCGGGCGATGTGCTGGACGGCGACCTCGACCGCTTCATGGCCGCAGCCCTGTCGCAGCGGGTGACCGGCGAAAAAGTCGAGGTCGAGGATGTGGAATAGGGCGGCCGCAGGCGCCTGCCTGATCCTTGCCGCGTGCCGAGCGCAGCCGAGCGAACCGCAATTTCCCGCCGCCCACCGCGACGTTGCGCCGACCGTCAGCGACACCTTTTCGACCGAGGATGCGCGCGACCGGGTAGGGGAGGCCGAGCAGGTAATGGTGCTGGCCGGCGTCAAGCCCGGAATGTCGGTCGCCGACGTCGGGGCGGGCGAGGGCTATTATACCGTGCGCCTGGCGCGGGTCGTCGGCGCCAGGGGCCGCGTCCTCGCCGAGGACATCGTGCCCGAAGTGCGCGACGAGCTCAGCGACCGAGTGCAGCGCGAGCGGCTCGACAATGTGGCGGTGAAGCTGGGCACGGCGGACAATCCGATGCTACCGGCAGGATCGTTCGACCGCTTGTTCCTGGTCCACATGTACCATGAGGTGCAGTCGCCCTACGCCTTTCTGTGGCACTTGCGTGAAGCGGTAAAGCCGGATGGCTACGTCGTCGTCGTCGAGGCCAACCGGCCGGTGCGGCAACATGGCATGCCTCCGGCTGCGCTCAGGTGCGAGTTCGCTGCGCTCGGAATGCAGCCGGTCAAGGCCGCGATGCTCGCCACCCGCGAAGATTATCTGATGGCATTCCGCATTTCCGGACCGCGTCCGGCGCCCGACAAGATCAAGACCTGCAATTCCTAGGGTGCAAGGCTAGAGGTAACCGAGCTGCCGCAGGCTGGTGCAATGGCCCCCGGCGAACACGAGATGGTCGAGCACCGTGCAGTCGAGCGCTTCGGCGGCGGTGGCGAGGCGGCGGGTGGCGCGGCAATCGTCCTCGCTGGGAGTGGGGTCTCCGCTCGGATGGTTGTGCGCGAGGAGGATTCCGGCACTGCGGTGGACCGCGGCATCGGCGATGATCGTGCGAAGCGGGAACGCCGTGCTTATCTCGTCGCCCTCATGACTTGAGACGTGGACGCAGCGAGCCTCATCGTCGACATGCGCCGCCCACAGGTTCTCCCGCGATTGGTCCGAATCGGCGATGCAGCCAGCGAAAAAGGAACGGGCTGCGGCAAGGCCGTCGAGCTTCAGCGGGAGTTCGGCACGCTGATAGCGCATGGCCGCAACCTATTGGAGCGAGGCGCATCCGCCCACTCGAACCGTCTCCACAACGGCAGTCCATTATGGACCTTCCATGAGCCTCTTGGACGCGGCCCCGGGCCGGTTTAGGGTTCGTCCATGCGCCAATATCTCGACCTGATGCAGCTCATCCTCGACCGCGGCGTCGAGCAGGAGGATCGCACCGGAACCGGCACCTTGTCATGGTTCGGCGCCCAGATGCGCTTCGACCTCGCCGACGGCTTCCCGCTGCTGACCACCAAGAAGCTGCACCTGCGCTCGATCATCGTCGAACTGCTGTGGTTCCTGCGCGGCGACACCAATGTGCAGTGGCTGCGCGACCGCAAGGTAAGCATCTGGGACGAATGGGCCGATGAGGCCGGTGATCTCGGCCCGGTG
>JAXDPR010000137.1:0-2664 GCA_034668265.1 Sphingomonadales bacterium | reverse complement strand
CGTGAGCAGGGCAAGCTCGTTTCCAAGGACCGTTTCCTCGAAGAGGTCTGGCGCGGCGTGCCCGTGACCGACGAGGCACTGACACAATGCGTGAAGACTCTGCGTCGGCAGCTCGGCGACGATGCCGCGAGGCCGCGTTTCATCGAAACCGTGCCCAAGCACGGCTACCGGTTCATCGCGCCGGTGGATGTCGTGGACGGTGAAAGGCCCCGGATCGGCCAGACGACAGCCGCGTCCCCGGCATGGCTAGGCACGCTCCTGCTCGCCCTCGCTGGGACCATCGGCGGCGGCCTCGCCGGCTTCATTGGCGGGCTTCTTTACGGTTTCATCGGTGCGTCGCACCCGCTCCAGCCGGGCATGGGAGCGGCGTCGGTGCTCCTGGTGCTGCTTTGCGTGGCGATCCTCGTCGCCCTGCTCGGCGGTGCCGGCGTGGCATTGGGGATCGCGCTGACCCGGCGCTTGGGCGCCTGGTGCATCGCCGGAGGAGCGGCGGGCGGACTGATTATCGGCGCGTCATTCAAGCTGCTCGGGCTCGACGCATTCAGCCTGCTGGTCGGCCAGTCGCCCGGCGAAATCACCGGAGCGCTAGAAGGGCTGATCATCGGCGCCGGCACCGGCCTTGGAGCATGGCTCGCGCGCTGGTCGACGTCGGTTCGCCGAAGCGCCTTGCAGGCGGCGCTGTGCGGCGGCGTTGCCGGGCTCGTAATCGCGCTTCTCGGCGGCCGCATGATGCTTGGCAGCCTCGACTCGCTCGGCCGGCAGGTTCCCGGCTCGCGCCTGCGGCTCGACCAAATCAGCCAGCTGTTCGGCGAGGCGTCGTTCGGCCCGGTCACCCGGACGGTGACGAGCATCCTCGAAGGCGCACTGTTCGCGGCGGGAGTCGTCAGCGCGATGGCGCTCGCCGCGCGCGACTGGAAGGGCGCCAGCCGAGGCTAGGCGCCTGGCTTCCCAGTAAAGAAAGGGCCGGCGCGCGAACGCCGGCCCTTGAAGATTATCCGCGTTCGCCGGCGCGCCTCGGCGGCGGCGGAGGCGGAGGCGGCGGCGGAACCGGGCACGTCGTTCCGGCCGGGACCGTCGTTCCATCCGGGCAGCTGACCGGCGGCGGTGGCGGCGGCGGGGGCGGCGGCGGCGGCGGCGGACAGGGATCGGTCACCGCTATTGTCGACCCGTCGGGACACGTCTGGGTCTTGGGCGTCGTCGCGCATGCCGAGATGGCGACAGTCGCCACGGCAATCAGGATGATCCGCTTCATTTTACGTGTCCCTTTCATTTGGTTCGCCCTGACAACGATATCGCTCCGGCTGTGTTCCCGGCGTGCGATTTTGCGAGGCCCCAGCCGCTCGCTGCGCAGGAATGGAAAGCGTCAGGGAGGTCTAATGGTCAAATGTCCGCAATGAGGTCAAGCGGACGAACCAAATTCGTCATTCCTGCGAAAGCGGAACACTGGGCTAACGGCAGCTTTGGGTGGAAACCTGACATTAAGCTTCAGGCGGCGCGATCCTCTCGCCAGACCACTTTGTCGCCCCAATAGCGAATGACCGGTGGAGCATCGTTGAGGCGAAGCTCAAACCAGAACTGGTCATTCCACAGGCTCTCGCTGCCACTGGTCATGCCGCCGAGAACAAGGCCGCCCGCCGCCTCGCGTTCGGCGTGGTCCACATTCCAGTGCATCATCAGCCCGCCGATTGAGACCTCTATGATGCCGTCCCATTCGTCAGTGGGCTGGAACTGAATAGCGTATTGGCCTTCTGGCCCGGTGAATGACAGGTCGAAGGCAGGCGGAACAGTCGTCCTCATCCAGCCAGCCTGCCGCACCGCGCCAATGTCTACAATGGGTCGAATGCACGGCTACGCGCGAATGTCTGCAATGGGTCGAAAGTAGACGCTACGGGACCTTGAACCTTAAGCGTCGATCGGCAACCGCTTGGCGGAACGCCGGGCCGGAAGCGTCACTGGAGTCTCGAGCGGCAGGTCGCCCTGAAGCTCGTCCATCCGCCGCCAGCCGTCGCGGCCCAGGCGCTCGAGCGGCCGGAATCCGGTCTTGTAGGCCATGCGGTTGGAGCCTTCGACCCAATAGCCGAGATAGACGTAGGGCAATCCGGCGCGGGCGGCGCGGATGACATGGTCGAGGATGATGTAGGTGCCGAGCCCCTTTCGAGCGTCGGGCCCGACATCGAAGAAGCTGTAGATCATGCTCAGGCCATCGGCCTGCTGGTCGCTGAGGCAGGCCCCGACGAGCCTGCCGGGGCGGCCGTCGACCGGTGGCTCGCGATACTCGATCACATAGGTGCGGACCGGCGTCTGCTCGACCATGTCGGCAAAGTCGCTCTCGTCCATCTCGGCCATGCCGCCACCGGGATGCCGCGCCGCCAGGTAGCGGCGAAGAAGCTCATATTGCTCCTCGGTGGTCCACGGTTTGCACGCGTTGACCTCGAGGTCGGAATAACGGCGCAGAAGCTTGCGCTGAGTCCCGCTCGCCTCGAACTCGGCAGCGAGCACGCGCACAGAGACGCAGGCGGAGCAGTCGATGCAGCTTGGCCGGTAGGCGACGGATTGGCTGCGGCGAAACCCGATCCGTCCCAACGCCTCATTGAGCTCGCTGGCGTGACGGCCGCTCAGTTCCGTGAACACCTTCCGCTCGACCTTGCCCGGCAGATACGGACA
>JAXDPR010000136.1:0-2790 GCA_034668265.1 Sphingomonadales bacterium | reverse complement strand
GCCCATTCGACCAGCATGATCCAGGCGAGCGTCGACCGGGTGAAGGCCGGCCTTACCGACTTCGCCGCCGACGCGCGCGACAACGGCCAGGAGCTGCTGACCGCCCAGAAGCGCCTCGCTCATCTTGAAATGCTGTCGAACACGATGCTCGACACGCTCGCCAATTCCGGCGCCGAGATCGATGACACGCCCTTCATCCTCAAGGCCCAGGAGACAGCGCGCCAGATCACCGTGGCGATCGAGCGCGCGATCGAGGCAGGCGAAGTGACCGTCGACGATGTGTTCGACCGCGACTACCAGCTGATCGAGGGCACCAACCCGGTCCAGTACAACGTCCGCTTCAACGATTCCGCCGACCGCCACATCCGCCCGATCCTCGATCGGACCAAGCTCGGCGACAACCGCATCATCGGCTCGGCCATCGGCGACACGAACGGCTATCTGCCGACCCACCTTAGCGAGCGCAGCCATCCGCAGGGACCGGACCCGGTGTGGAATGACGAGCATTGCCGCAACCGGCGAATCCTCATCGACGACACGACGCGGATGGCACTGGCGAGCGAGAAGCCGGCGACCCTCGCCACCTACCGGATGGAGCTCGGCGACAAATATATCCCGGTCAAGAATGTCTTCGTGCCGCTGTGGATCAGGGGCCGCCGCTGGGGCAATTTCGAGCTCGCCTACCGCGACGACTAGGTTCGCCGCGGCCGCGAGGCCCGGCGGAACAGGGTTCAGGAAAGCTTACCCGGCCATAAACCTGGTCTTTACGCCCTTGCGTTAGTGACCGTCGGACAAGGCTTACCGGGTAGTGCACGAGGGGAGAGCAATGGCGATCAATCGGTCCGTCGGCCAACAGGGCTCCCATCAAAGGGCTGCTTTGAAGGGGTCCCAACAGGCCAACGTCGCCGATGCCCAGCTCGCCCGGGTCGCGGGCGAGGGATCCGCTCGCCATAATTATCTTAGTGCACTGCTCGAGGCGTCGGGCCGCGATTCCGGCCGCGACCTGGCTGATTCGGTGCATCTGATGTGCAACCTCCATGGCCGTTATCCGGGGCTGATCGAGATCGCGCTTCAACGCTGTCCCAAAGGTCAGGCGCACGACTGGCTGTCGCGCGCTTCCGACGCGTTCGAACGCGAACGGCTCTATGTCGTGAGGCTGACGTCGGCGGTCGGACCGCTGCCGAGCACGCCCGGAGCTGCCGAGACGGAAGCCAGCCTGGTTGCCGCGCGCCACGCGCTGGAGACTTTGGCGATGTCGGAGCGCGAGGGCTGTGCGCTCGGCGCTGCAACCGCCCTGGTAGGCGATTGGTGGCCGATCCGCCGCCTGCTCGACCGGGCTGCAACCCGCGTCGGAATTGAATCCCCGGCGCCGTCGCTTCCCGATGAAGCCTCAATCGTCGCAGTCGTCGAGCAAGCCGCGGCGACGCCCGCCAGCGCCCGCGCATTGGCATTCGGTGGCGAGCAGCTACTGCTTCAGCATCGTGCCCTGTTTGACTTGCTCGAAGCGCGCGCGGAGGCGCGAAGCGACTATTGAGTCCGCGCTATGCGGCGTTCGCCAGTTCGGCCTGCTCGTTTGCCGCAGTAATTGCCGAGGCCGCCGGAACCGAAGCTGCAGGCTTGGTGCGCGGGACCAGAAGCCGCGACGCAAGCACTACGACACCCAGCAGGAAATAGGTCGCCAGCGTAATCGTCGGGCTCCACAGCAAGGCCGCGGCGAACGGGACGCGAAGAAGCACGGGGTTGAAGCCAAAATCCTCGCCGACCGCCTCGCACACGCCGAGTATGGTGTGGGCTCTCAGGGGCAGTGCGACTGGGGTCTGCTGCGTTTCCATCATTCACTCCGTTGGCGAAATTTTCCTTGCCCAATACCCAGCAAGAGCCGTGCCAAACCCGGAAGTGCTTGTTTGCCAATAGCTTAGGCAATCGGCCGGACTTCCAAGTGGCAAAAGCCGCCACCCTCACGGCCCAGCAGTTGGGAATTCCCACCTTATGCTGCAAGTGCGATAACGCAGTGCAGCATTGATTATCGACGAACGGATGCAAATCTAGTAGTGCGCGCCGCTAGCCGAGGAGCTTGTTCGCTGTGATGCGGATCATGATGAAGTCCAAGATCCACCGCGCAACGGTGACTCAGGCCGACCTCCACTACGTCGGCTCGGTCACGCTCGACGCTGCGTTGATGGAGGCGGCCGACCTCCTCGACGGCGAGCAGGTTGCGATTGTCGACATCACCAACGGCGCCCGGATCGAGACCTATGTGATTCCGGGCCCAGCCGGCAGCGGCGTCATCGGAATCAACGGCGCCGCAGCTCACCTGGTTCATCCGGGCGACCTCATCATCCTCATGAGCTATGCCGTGCTCGATGACGCGGAGGCGCGGGCGCTGAAGCCGACCGTGGTCCATGTCGACGGCCAGAACCGCGTCGTGAAGATCGGCAACGACCCCGCCGAACCCGTCCCCGGCTCAGATCAGAAGCGCGGCGACTTCATCGCCGCTTAGCCGACCCGGCGACGAGCAGCCGCCACGGCGGCGGCAGGTAATCCGTCGACATATAATAATAGAAGAGGCACTGGCCCGAGCCCGTGCGGTTGACGCCTTTGGCGATTCCGAACGCGATCTCTCCGCTGAACACCGGGCCGCCGCTGTCGCCGGGAATGCAGGCTGGACCTTTGACCGTGACCCAGGTCGGTGAGCAGGGCCCGCCGCACAGCTCGCCGGGCGGTGCATAATCGGTCAGTTCGACCGTCGCGCAGCTGTAGCCGGAGCTCTCGCCATAGTGGCAGACGAAG
>JAXDPR010000135.1:0-8006 GCA_034668265.1 Sphingomonadales bacterium | reverse complement strand
TTCGACGAGCCCATCGCGAATTCGTCCATGTTGAGCTTGCCGAGCATCCCTGCCCCGGCCTTCCGCAGGTTGGCGGTGACATGGCTTTCGTACGGCGGCTTGAATCCCTTGAGGATGTTGCTCCCTGCGGTCGTGTCGACGCCTTTGGTCGCGAACAGGTCCTTGATTCCGAGGGGGATGCCGGCGAGCGATGGAAGCTCGCCCGACCCCCGCGCCTTGTCCGCAGCTTCGGCCGCGGCAAGCGCATCGTCCGGGGTCTCGACGGTGAAAGCGTTCAACGATTTCGCGGCCGCGGTAGCGTCGTTGTACGCGCCTGCGATCTCGCGCGCGGTGAACTCGCCCGAGCGGAAGCCGTCGCGCAGCTCGGCGATGGTGAAGTTGGTCAGTTCAGCCACAATTCGTCGCCCCCGCGAAAGCGGGGGTCCCGCTTCTCTCTTTCTTATCCCCGACGAAAAGGCGGCGGGATTCCCGCTTTCGCGGGAATGACGAGGATAGTGACGACATCATTCAATCACCTTGGGCACCGCGAAGAACCCATGCTGCGCATCGGGCGCATTGGCGAGCACGGCGTCGCGGATGTTGCCGTCGTTGACGACGTCGTCGCGGAGCCTCAGCTTCTGCTCGATCACCGCGGTCAGCGGCTCGACTCCATCGGTGTTGACCTCGCCCAGCTGCTCGACCCAGCTGAGGATGTTATTGAGCTCGGGCACGAGCCGCTCGATCTCGTCGTCGCTCATCGCAATCCGGGCCAGCTTGGCGATATGGCGGACCTGTTCATTGGAAACTGACATGGTGGCGGCGGATAGCGGCGGCACCTTGGGGCGGCAAGCAATCAGCGGCTGGCGTTGATCTTTCGCAGCGTGAACCCGGTGATCCGCGTTCCGAAATTGCATTGGAAGGACCTCCGCTCCTTGCCGTCGTCGACGGTGCCCCAGATGATGATCTTGTTCACGGCGCGCTGCTCGACGTCGATGATGTGGACGGCGCCATATTTGGCGGCCTCGCTACTGCAGGCGTCACGTGCGCCGGGCCGGAGCGCTTCGTTGCTGGCCGGCGTGCCTTGCGCGCTTCGCGCGGCCATACCCGCGGCAGAAGCGGCCATCATCGGCACGCAGCCGGCAAGCGCGGGAGCGCAGGCGGCAAGCAGGAGCGCGGTAAAGACGCGGATCATTGCGGCGCGGATAATGGGGGGGTGTCGCTGCGACAAGCGCGAGCCAACGTCTGTTTTAAGTGGAAAGCGGACATCATCAGAGCTTCGAACGATCGACCGGTGTCCATTTCTCGGGTTCGACATCCCTGCGCATCAAACGGAGCGCCAGGCCGGCCCCGGTGCCGATGGCGATAGCGATGGTCAAATTGCTGACCACCGTCAGCAGCATGGTCATGAAGAACAGCGCGCGGTCGCCGGCGCGAAGCCTCAGGCGCTCGGACCAACGCGACGGCTCGCTCATCAGCCATGCCGTAACGATCAGGAGGCCGGCCAACGCCGGCATCGCCAAATATCCGGCGAGCGATGCAGCCGTGGATGCGATGAGCAGGATTGTAAGGGCGTGCACGATGCCTGCTACTGGCGTGCGTCCCCCGGCACGCACGTTTGTCGCAGTTCTCGCGATCGCCCCGGTGGCGGGCAGCCCGCCAAACAACGGCGAGACGATGTTCGCTGCGCCTTGGGCGAGGAGCTCGGCGCTCGGACGGTGGCTGCCGCCGATCATTCGGTCTGCGACGATCGCAGAGAGCAGTGACTCGACCGCAGCCAGGAAGGCAATCACCAGCGCGGACGGCAAAACGTCGGCGATCCTGGTTAGGCTGAAATGGGGAAGCGAGGGCGTCGGGAATCCTGCGGGAAGCGCGCCGAAGCGCGAATAGATCGTATCAACCGGAAGCGGCAACAGGGCAACGGCGGCCGACGCCGTGGCAATCACCAGCAAGGAACCCGGGAACCACGGCCAGAGATGCCGGAGCAGCGCGATACCGCCGATTGACAGCAGGCCAACGACGACGGCCAATGAGTTTATCTGACCACTCGCCGCCCAGAGTGCGGGCAAGCCATGAACCAGATCGGCGGGTACGTGGGCCACGGACATGCCAAGCAGATCCTTAAGCTGACTGACCGCAATGATGAGGGCGATTCCGACCGTGAATCCCTCGATCACCGGCTCCGGCACGAGTGCGATGACGCGGCCCGCGCGGACCAGCCCACCCGCGACGAGAATGATGCCAGCGAGCAGGGTCGCGAGCAGCAATCCATCGAATCCGAATTGCTCGATCACCCCGGCAACGACGACGATGAATGCGCCTGTCGGGCCGCCGATCTGAACCCTGCTTCCGCCGAGCAGCGAGATCAGCAGCCCGCCAATGATGGCGGTTATGAGCCCGGCCTTTGGCGTGGCGCCGCAGGCAAGGGCGATCGCAATGCTAAGAGGAAGAGCCACGAGGGCGACGGTAGCACCTGCGACGGCATCGTCGCGGAACAGGCGCGGGGTATAACCTTTCAGCGTCGTCATGAGCTTGGGCTTCATGCCCTCGCGCTAGCGCGGACTCGATGGCTGCATCAACGGGAGACGTTGGAGGTTGCCCCGTGCCCGCGCGCTCAATAGGGCCCCGCCCAATGTGCGCGCGCCGCTTCCTGATGTTTGTCGTCATCATGACGCTGCTGGTCGTCGGCGCAGCGTTCGCGATCTATCAGTGGGGCGGCAATGTCCTCCTGAAGGAGGCGACGCCGAAGGGGCATTTCGCGGCGCCCAAGGCTGACAGCGGGCCGAACTATCGGACCCGTGAAAGCTGGATCGCCCGTCCGGACCTGCCCGGCAATCCTGCGGACTGGCTTCCACAGGGCCTGACGCCCTCCAGCAAGCCGGAGTCGGCCGTCTTCTACATCCACCCAACGACCTATCTCGACCGGGACCGTTGGAATGCACCGATCGACGTTGGCGGAGACACGGAATTCCGGAGGACCCTGTTCGTCCAGAGCCAGGCGAGCGCGTTCAATCAAATCGGCGAAATCTGGGCGCCCCGCTACCGTCAGGCCGCCTACGGTGCGTTCCTGCTCAAGAGTGACGATGCCGAAAAAGCTCTGGATCTCGCTTACCGCGACGTTACCGCCGCGTTCGACCAGTTCGTGCGCGAAGCCGGCAACCGGCCGATCATCCTCGCCGGCCATAGCCAGGGCGCGCTCCACCTCGAGCGGCTGCTCAAGGAGAAGGTCGCCGGCCAGCCGATCGCGAAGCGCGTGGTCGCGGCCTATGTCGTCGGCTGGCCGATCAGCACCACCGCGGACCTTGCCGCGCTCGGCCTTCCTGCCTGCACGTCGCGAGATCAGGCAGGCTGCATTCTCTCGTGGATGACGTTCGGCGATCCGCCCAACCCCGATTTCATCTTCGATCAATGGCAGAAGACGCCTGGGTTCAACGGCGGTGAACGCCGGCGGGAGGACACATTGTGCGTCAACCCGATCAGCGGGATCCAGAATGGGGCGGCCGCCCCTCGCGATAATCCGGGAACTCTGGTTCCCACGCCCGATCTGCGCTCAGCGACTCTCGATCCCGGTGTCGTTGGCGCTCATTGCCAGGACGGGCTGCTCATTCTCGACGGCCAGGCCCCAGGGATGGGTGGATTCGTCCTTCCGGGCAATAATTATCACGCCTACGATTACGCCTTGTTTTGGGGCGCGATCAGGCGGGATGCCACCACCAGACTGTCGGTGTGGAATGCTGACCAGCAGCGACACTAGCGAATTCGCGACGGCGCTGCCGAATGCCGGCAAGCTCGCCGCCCTCGATGTCGGGACGAAGACGATCGGTCTCGCCATCTGCGACGCCGGCTGGCATTTCGCTGGGCCGGCCGCGACCATCCGCCGGACCAAGTTCACTGCTGACCTCGTGCAGCTCCGCGCCTTCGTAGCGCGCGAGCACGTCGTCGGCCTGGTCGTCGGCCTTCCGCTCAGCATGGACGGCAGCGATTCCCCGCGCACCCAGTCGGTCCGCGCCTTCGCCCGCAACCTCGCCCCGCTCGGCCTGCCGCTGCTGCTGTGGGACGAGCGCTGGTCGACGCAGGCGGTCGAGCGGGCAATGATCGAAGCCGACGTCAGCCGTGCCAAGCGGGCCGAAAAGGTCGACGCGCTCGCCGCGGCGCACATCCTCCAGGGCGCGATCGACGCGCTGGCCAACCTGCCAAGTCCGCAATAAGCAGCGGCCAAGTGGACATCCTCTCCATCGACGCGCTCAGCGACAGCGAGATCACCGCGATCCTCGACCGCGCTGCATCATTCTTCGCTGGAAATCGCGGCCGCCGGTCGGCCGAGCGGCTCCATGGCAAGATCGTGTTCAACCTGTTCTACGAGAACTCGACCCGCACCGCGATGTCGTTTGCGACCGCCGCGCACCGGCTTGGCGCCTCGGCAATCTCGCTGTCGGTCGAGCGCAGCTCGGTCCAAAAGGGCGAGACGCTGGAGGATACGGCGCGGACCCTGAACGCCATGCGACCCGATGCCTTGGTCATCCGCCACCGCGAGAACGGGGCACCTGCCGCGGTCGCCTTGATCATGGACGCGCCAGTGCTCAACGCCGGCGACGGCACCAACGAGCACCCCACCCAGGCACTGCTCGATGCGGGGGTCATCCGCCACCATTTCGGCAAGGTCGACGGCCTGAAGATCGCGATTTGCGGCGACATCAGGCACAGCCGCGTGGCGAGGTCGAACGCCAAGCTCTTGCCGAGACTCGGTGCCGAGGTCCGGCTCGCCGGGCCGCCGGGGCTGTTGCCCGACGGAATCCCGCCTTTGTCGATCGATGAGGCGATCGCCGGAGCGGACGTGGTGATGATGCTCAGAGTCCAGCGCGAGCGGCTCGAGAAAGATCTTGACGACGCCCCCGGCGAATATCTCGCCCGCTACGGCCTGACGCGCGAGCGGCTTGCCACGGCGTCACCGGATGCGGTCGTCATGCATCCGGGCCCGATGAATCGCGGAGTCGAGATCGAAGATTCGGTCGCCGATGACCCGGAACGCTCGCTGATCGCGCTCCAGGTCGAAATGGGCGTGGCCGTGCGGATGGCCTGCCTTGAGCTCGTCGTGCTTGGCGAGGCGCCCTAGCGCGAAGCGTATTGCACCGGCTGATCGCCCGCCGTGTTGCGAACGAAACAGCTTCCGCCCTTGCGGCGCAGTGACATGCACAGGTCGCGGGCTTCGGCATCGCTGGCAAAGCCGCGGACCGACAGGCGGTAGAAGATGCCCTTCGGGCTGGCGAAGCGGGCGCTCATCGGCAGATAGGCCTTGAGCGCGCCATATTTGGCCGCCGTGCCGTTCCAGGCGGCGAGCACGCGGCCGGGCGAGCCGTAGGCGCCGAGCTGGACCACCGCCGGCGAATTGCCGCGGCGAACCGGGGCAGCCGCGACCGCGCGGGGCCTGGCCGGCTTTGCGGCCGGCGCCTGACTGTGCGGCATGACTGCCGCGAACACCGCCTTGGCCTCCGAGACGGCCGTGGCCGCAAGCGTTGCCAGGGTCGCGCGCGCCGGCGGCGGAGCCGGGGCGACCGCAGCGACCATGACCGGAACCGGAGTAGCGGCCGGTGCGGCGGCGAACGCCACCGGCGCCGGCGTCGGAGCAGGCGGCGGGGCAGCAACAACCGGCGCCGAAGCTTCAGCGAGTTGCGTGTCGGGCCGGACAAGCGCGAGCCTAACCGGCTGGCCCTCGTCGACCGCGGCCGGAGTTACTCCAACCACGGCGGCGACCTGCTCGGCCGGCGACTTCGGCGAGGCGAACTGCATCCACTGGCGGATGCGCGCGTCGAGCTGTCCGGCCGGAACGTCCTGCGCTGCAACGGCGCGGGCATTGTCCCAATTGCCGGCGAAGGCATAGGCCAGCGCCAGGTTCTGGCGGATGGTCGCGTCCGCATTTGCATCGCGAGCCGCCGGCTCGAGGACGTGGATCGCCTCGGCGCTATGGCCGGCGAGCGCCAACGCGAGACCGTAGTTGGATTCGCCCAGTGCGGGGCGGGCCTGGTTGAGCGTTGCGACCGCCTGGTCCTTCTTGCCCAGCGCGGTCTGAACCAGCGCGAGCTTCAGCATCACCTGCGGCTGGTTCGGATAGAGGCTGAGCGAATCCTTGAAAGCTGACTCAGCGGAGCGGAACCGGCCGCCGGCGAAATAGGCGTTGCCGAGCAGCGCCCGGAAGCCGGCGTCCATCGGCGCCTTGGCCACCGCCTGCTCGGCGAGCTGGATCGCCTGCGGCACCTTGTTTGAATTGAGCGCGTCGAGGGCGCGCGTGGCGAGCCCGACGTCGCCGACCTTCCCGCCAAAATTGGTCGCAACGCCGGTGCGGGCCTCGGGCGCCGCGCAACCGGCGAGGATCGAAGCGAGAACGGCGATCGAGGCAGTGGAACTGCTACGAAGCGGCTTGTTCATTGGTTTTACCCCCACGTTTTGCCTTTTCGGCCAGCCCGTCGAGATCGGGCATGCGCTCGAGCAACTGATCGAGCGCGTCGGTAACAAGCTGTTGCGCGGAGCGCCCGTCCACGGCGCATGCGAGCCTCAGCCTGAGATGACGATTGGGATCGAGGCGGAGCGTGAACGCCGCCTTGCTTTTGCTTCCTGCCGCCGAGCGCGGACGCGGAGCGCGGCGCGCTACCGGCGCCGGCATCGGCGCATGTACTGGCGCGACAACCGCCTTGAGGAGCACCGGCGAGACTGCGGGCGCCTCTTCCGCTTCGAGCTCGCGCACTTCGGCGGTCTCGTCGATTTCGTCCTCGTCGGCCTCATCGGCCTCATCGCTGAGGCGCTCGGCGATCTCGGCCTGCTGGTCATGGACCGGCGAACCGACCGGGGTCAGGCCCGTCGGATGCGACCGCGGATGCTCGACGACATCCTCGCCGAACGCATCATGGTCGGCGTCGCGAGCGACTTCGGCCGCCTTGGGCGGTTCGAAGCCCATGTCGTCCCAGCCGAGGTCCTCGAGGCCGTTACCGACCTGGCCGAAGCCCTGAGGGCGCATGGCCGGACGGGCGGCGCCCTTGCGGGCGAGAAGACCGGAGGAGAGAGAAGCGAAGGGCTTTGGTTCGATGGGCACCTGCATGCCCCCTTACTGACCGACGACTCGGCGGCCAAAGCCGCCGACCGGCCGGGGAGCCGCAGCGGGCGCTCCGGGCGAAGCGCCCGGGGCCGCGAAAACCGTGCGGCGGAAATTCTTTTCGAGACGGTCCGAAATATAATCCCACAGCTCGACCATTTCCTTGGCCGAGCGGCCGCTCGGATCGATTTCCATGACGGTCCGGCCGTCGATCATCGAAGCGGCGAAGTCGGTGCGATGGTGGACGGTGACCGGAGCAACCGTGCCGTGCTGCGACAGCGCGACCGCGGCTTCGTAGGTGATCTTGGCCTTGGGGGTCGCGGCGTTGACGACGAAGATCAAAGGCTTTCCGGCGCGGTCGCAGAGGTCGACCGTGGCGCCGACGGCGCGGAGGTCGTGCGGGCTCGGTCGGGTCGGGATGACGATCAGCTCGGCAACGGCGATGACGCTCTGGATGGCCATGGTGATCGCCGGGGGCGTGTCGACGACCGCAAGGCGGAAGCCCTGCTGGCGGAGCACCTCGAGGTCGGAAGCAAGTCGCGCAACCGTGGTCTGGGCGAAGGCGGGCATGTCGGCCTCGCGCTCGTTCCACCAGTCGGCGAGGCTGCCCTGCGGGTCGATGTCGATCAGGACCACGGGGCCCGCCCCTGAGAGATGCGCCTGCACCGCAAGATGGCCAGACAGGGTCGTCTTGCCGGACCCGCCCTTCTGCGATGCCATTGCCAGGACGCGCATGCTCTTCCCCTCACGTGAATTGACGTCAGTTCAGCAAGCGGAGTGGCATTGGAGCCTCTAAAATCTGGTTAACATGGGCACGACCCTGTTTGCGGTTGCCGTGCTCTAGTCTAAGGGAAACAAGGGGTGGGTTAAGGCATGAGTCCCAAATACTTAGTTGTTGGAATGCTGGTCGCGGCGCTGGCCGCGCCGCTTCCCGCGCAGTCCGTAA